>JBATSO010000018.1:0-48254 GCA_049293335.1 Saccharimonadales bacterium (SeqCode) | reverse complement strand
AGATCGACGATGCTGCTTCATCGGCTCAAGGCGCCTTCTAATAACCACTAACTAATACTGCGGGGCAGCCATCGCCTTTTAGGCGACACCACTCACCAAGCCACCGGCATGCCGGTGGTGTCTGACTTCAAAATCTGGCGTAGTAGCTCAGGCGGGTCAGAGTGTCTACACGGCGGCAAAATATGGCATGCGTGGCTTCACTGACGTGCTCCGCGAAGACCTAAAAGGCTCGAACATAGGAATCATGGCGGTCTACCAGTCTGGCACAAACACTGGCATGTTTGAGAAGGCTGGCGAGACATTTTCCACCGATAGTTTTACCGAACCGCATGATCTGGCAGCGCATATTGTTTCGGTTCTCGCAGGGCCAGAAAAATTTTGGGTCAAGGAACTCCATGTCGACAGAAAATAGCCGCATAATCCGATAACGGGTATCTAGTTGACAGAGCAAATCAAAAGGAGAGATTATATGGTACTTAAAGATAAAGTTGCGCTGATTACCGGTTCGTCAAGCGGTATCGGGCGAGCTACAGCAGTTAGGTTTGCTAAAGAGGGATGCAAGGTGGTGGTTAATTATCGGCAAAACAAGCTTGGTGGCGAAGAAACTCTGGCTCAAATAAAAGAAATCATGGATAACTGCCTGCTCGTACAGGCCGATGTGAGTAAAGAAAATGATGTAAAACGTCTGTTTCAAGATGTGGTCGATAGGTTTGGTACAGTCGATATTCTGGTAAACAACGCTGCCATAGGCACCGACAAGCGACCGTTTATGGAAGCGTCATATGATGATTTTCAGGAAATGATCCAGACAGACATCACGAGTGTGTTTATGTGCTCACAACAGGCGGCTCTACTCATGCAGCGGCAGGGTTATGGCAAAATACTGAACACCAGTTCGATCCGAGGCTGGGAAAGTGGCGGCCGGGCGCCTGTATATGCTGCTATGAAAGCTGCAGTGAATAGTTTTACCAAAAGCTTTGCAAAAATGGTCGCACCAAACATCCACGTGAATGCCGTAGCTCCTGGGTTCGTCAAGACGCGGTCATACGATACTATGCCAAGCGAGAGAATTACTGGTTTTATCGAAAGCACTTACCTCAAAAGATGGGTCACAGAAGACGAGATAGCCGACGCCTTCATCTTTTTGGCGAAAAATGATGCGATGACAGGCCAGGTTATTTACGTTGACGCTGGGTTTACTCTAAAATAAAAGTATGAATGTACCTACTTTGAAACTTGCCGATGAACGATCCATACCCCAAGTCGGATTGGGCTTGTGGAAGGTAAAAGACAAGGCGGAGTTCGAGGCGGCTTTTGAGGTGGCGCTGGCGGCAGGGTATACGCATTTTGATAGCGCTCAGGCGTATGAAAATGAACAGTTTTTGGGTGCATGCTGGCAGGCGAGTGGCCGCCTCCGCGAGAGCTTTTGGCTGACGACCAAAATACGGACTGAGACGATCGCCATTGGACGAACTGCACAGAGTTTCACGCGTTCGCTCGAGCGACTCCAGACCGACTATGTCGACCTGCTCCTACTGCATTTTCCTGTGCCAATTGCTCGCAAAAAAGCCTGGAAAGAGCTAGAGAAAATCAAAGCCGCTGGCGGCGCAAAAAGCATCGGTGTCAGCAACTACACCATCAAGCACCTCGAGGAAATGAAGTTGTACGCCACAGAGATGCCGGTGGTCAACCAAGTGGAATGGCACGTGTTTTTGCAGCAGCCAGAGTTGGTCGACTACTGTCGGCGCAACGGTATTGTTATTGAGGCCTACAGCCCGCTGGCCCATGCCAAAGACATGAAAAACCCCGACATTCAGGCAATGGCTGAGCGCCATAGCAAAAGCTACGCTCAGATTATGCTGCGCTGGTGCGTCGAAAACGGCCTGGTGCTACTGCCAAAATCGACTACCCCAGAGCGGATAAGGGAAAACATTGACCTCTACGACTTCGAACTCTATCTTGAGGAGCTCCAGGCGCTCACTAAGCTTAACCGCGGCCTGCGTACCTGCTGGGACCCCACGCACATTCCGTAATCTTTCAATAGTATTACAGTGCTACAGGTCAAAAGTGCGTTTAGGGGTGATGGTATACTGTCTGTAATGACCGAGCGAGACACATATGGCGATTGAGCGAATTACCCAGGCGATGGTGCAGGACGATGACTCGGCCGATGAGGTTGAGTTTGAAATAAAGCTGCGGCCGCATGATTTTGCAAACTACATTGGGCAAGAGCGCTTAAAAAAGAATATTCAGCTCGCGATTCAGGCGGCTAAAAAACGGGGTGAAGCGCTTGATCATGTGCTACTGTATGGCCCACCGGGCCTCGGTAAAACTACTATGGCAAGCGTGATTGCCAACGAAATGGGCGCGCAAATACGCATAACCTCTGGCCCAGCTATAGAACGTGCGGGAGATCTGGCTAGTCTGCTCACAAACTTGCAGGACGGCGATATATTGTTTATAGACGAAATTCACCGCTTGCACCGGACTGTCGAAGAGGTACTGTACAGTGCCATGGAAGACTACAAGCTCGACATAATGCTCGGCAAAGGCCCCAGTGCGCGTTCGATGCGGCTTGACCTGCCGCAGTTTACACTCATTGGCGCCACCACACGTACGGGGGCACTGGCGGCACCACTCCGCGATCGGTTTGGGCACGTACACCGCCTAGAATTTTATACTCATGAAGAAGTACAGCAGATCATTGCTAGAGCAGCGGGCATTTTAGGTGTTAAGATTGATGCCGCTGCTGCCTTACGGCTGGCAGAACGCAGCCGTCTAACACCGCGCATTGCAAACAGGCTGTTAAAACGCGTGCGCGACTATGCCGATGTAAATGGCGATGGAATTGTTGACACCGAAATAAGCACCAAAGCTTTAGAGCTACTCGAGATTGACGAACTTGGTCTAGACCCCGCCGACCGTATGATTTTGGCGGCTATTATAGACAACTACGCAGGGGGGCCTGTAGGAGTAGAAACAATTGCTGCCATGACAAGCGAAGAACGCAGCACCATCGAAGACTTTATTGAGCCGTATTTACTACAGATCGGCTTATTAGAGCGCACTCCAAGGGGCCGAAAGGTAACACACCGCGCTTACGCGCACCTTGGCCGCGCACATAAAATTAACAACGAGCCTCAAACAAAGCTGGTATAATCAGGAGTAGAAATGTTAGGCGATCAAAAAGTTACCTCACAAGTAAGCAAAGGGCTACCAATTAGCGCCGATGAGGAGGTGTTGGCAGTCTACAAACACCACTGGTTTGCGTACGCCGTAATTTGGCTTTCGGGACTAGCGGCTATCATAATTCTGATTGTTGCAGCCATGACTTTGTATAGTACTATTTCTACTAGCCCAACGGCCAATCCGAACGTGAATTATAAACAGCTTATAACAATTGGTACGGCCTTATTATCTTTCATTATTTTACTAGGTACGTTCATACCGCTTACAATGCGAATGGGCGAACAGCTTGTTGTAACCGATGAAGCCGTGTTTCAGGTGCTGCAACCGAGCGTGTTTAGCAGCAAGGTTTCGCAGCTTGGTCTTCAGCATGTTAACGATGTGTCGGTGCGTAAAGATATGTTCGGCACTATTTTTGGGTATGGAACAGTAACAATTGAAACCCCTGGTGAACAAGAAAATTACCATTTTCGGGCTACCAATAAGTCCGATGAGGCAGTTGCAACAATTGTGGAGGCTCACGAGAATTTTTCGGCCGCGCTTGAAAGCGGCCGTCTGCCAACCACGCTAAATAAAAACACGAATGACCCCCATGCCGTTACCATAGATGCCGCCGAGTACCAAAAGTTTCTCGACTTTCAGCAGTTCCAGGCTAGGGACGCCCAGGAGCGCCAAACCAGTGATGTGAATCGCCAAGAGAATCGTCAAGATAAAATCGAAGTGTGACCAAAGCTACTCTAAGAATGGGTTTTGACGAGCTTCGTTAAAAAGTGTTTGCACGCGAACACTGTTATCTTCCAGTCCTTCAAGCTTTCTCACCGTGGCCGGTGAGATTTTTGGCTGAGAAGTGCTCTGTTGGGCGCCCGAAATATCGGCCTGGCTGGGGGGCGCACTGCTTAAAACATTAATACGCCATACAATGTAACCGTATATACTCGTGAGCAAAAGGAAAAATAAGAGAACACGGTATCGCCCGATTGCTTTAAGCGAACTGCGAACACCTTTGCTAATTGTGTCAATGTTAAGCTGTTGGCTCATGGTTTTATGTACTCGTTTACGGTTAGGGTAAAAGAAATAGCATTTGGGTTTTTAGCATCTGGCTGAATGTTTATAGCGCTGACTTGGGCGGTCCGACGGTTGTTCTCGAGCCGTTTTAGGAAGGTAATAAACTGAGCGTATAGAACAGGGTTGCTAGAATCTTGAGTTATTGTTATGGGTAAAATGTACACCCCACTAATACCTTTTACAGGAGTAACCTGAGTTAGCCCACCGGTTACTTTAGCTGCTCCAGCGCCAGTGCCGCCGAGCGTAGAGGCTGGAAAGGTTATAGAAGAAAGTTTCGGTATGCCGCTTGCTGCCGCTATGCTTACAATTTCCCCAATGGTTTGAGCCTGGTTTTTGTCTTGAGGTACAACTGTTTTAGCAATGTTATTAAGCTCGGTATATTTTGTTATGTCAGCTCGGTTTTTCTTGAGTGTACGTTGCAGGTCGGCCGCCACTTGGCTTTGTGCTTTTAACTTGCTGAGTTCGGCTGATTTTTTGGTTAAGATTTGGTTGGCAAGCGTAGCCGAGCCTAGTAACGCTAGGGCCAAAACAGCGGTAAGTGCAACCAGTAAAATATTGAGTTTTTTCGTTGTCATGAGCCACTCTTTGTGTTGTTAGTAAACATAAAAGGATTATTCGGAGAAAAGAGTGTGCGCAGCACCACAGCACATGGATATTCACTGGCCCCAGAGCAGTTAATGCTTACGATATCGGCCTTGCTAAACACCTGATTATTTGGGTCAGTTAGGTTCACCTGAATTTGCGAAGCAGCAGCGTAGTTTTTGGCGGCGGCAGAAATATCTATGCCACCTTGGGCTTGAGATATCGAAAGGCCAGTTAGGTTTGTGTCGGCGGGCAATAGCCGCGTGAGCTGGTCTAATAGCTCTGAAAACAAGACTTGTTTCGACAACACATCTACAACTAAGTTAAGGTTGTTCGATATGTCTTTAACATCTTTTTGTACTTTGCTAAGGTTCTGGGCCGCGAGCTGCTGGTTAGTGCTGGCAATTTGTTTTGAGTACGTTTTGGCGCTTTGGTTAAGATATAAATACCCAAAACTTGTAATGAGGCCTGCGCCGATGATGCCAAGTGCACAGGCAGTGATCCAGTGAACAAGGTGTCTGTTAGTACGACCAAAGCGGTACCCTTGCTTTATTTCGGGCGGCAAGAGGTTTATCATTAAAAAACCTCCTTGGGGTCAATAAGACTGAGGCCAACTGCTGTCACATACGACATCTTTTCGCCTGCATTAAGGGGCTGTAGCCGCCCAAAATTAATGAAATTCGTTGGGTCAAAAGCACGCACGGGCATATGCAGCGAGTTTGTTAAATAATCGGCCATGCCAGGCATGTTGGCGCCACCGCCCATTATCACGATTTGGGCAATGTGGTGTTTACTTTTAGAACGTTCCTCGTAGTAGCGAACACTGCGCTGGATTTCTTTTACTAAATTAACTAGACTTGGCTCGAGCGCGGCCTCGATTTGTAGTTGTTTTTTGCTATAGCCGAGCCCATATTTACTTTTAATAATAGTTGCTTCACGGTTATTAACGCCAAGTGACTCCATAATAAGTTTGGTTATGTCTTCGCCGCCGCAGGCTACCGTACCACTCACAATTGGGTTTTTATCGAACACAGTAATATCGGCGCTTTCGCTACCAAAATCAACCAAAACGCTGGGCAAGTTACTGTGCTCATCACGCGAAAATAACTGCGCACCTGCGCCGCTTGAAGTTTGGATTATTACCACCTCTAGACCAAGCAATCGGCAGAGCAGTAAGTAGGAGTCAATAATCCGCCGCGGCATGGCCACAATAAAGGTAGTCCATTTATCTTTACCGACTTTCACGGTGCTGTAGTCGACATATAAGCTTTCTGCGGCAGCAGGGATGTATTGTTCTACTTCGGTGGCAACGGTTTGCGCTATTTCAGCATCAGATAATTTTGGCAGCTCGACCGAGCGGGTAAAGGCATGCGCAATAGGAAGCGCAATGGCAACACGGTTTGTAGTAATATCGCCAATTAGGCGGTGCTTAAAAAGTTTCACCACAGCCTTAGCAAGTTCCTCGGGCTTTGTAATAACACCGCTTTCTATAGCACTGGCATCAAAATTTATTTCACCGTAACCAATAACTTTTGGTTTTTGTCGGCGCGACTGAACCTGGACTACCCGAATAGTGCTATGCCCAATATCGAGCCCAAAGAGAGGCTTATCCTCAAACAAATACGGAGTTACATTGGTGTTTCTATGCATGGCGCCCACTCTCGTAGCATAAGCTTTATTTCTGTTAAGTATCATAGCATACAGACGGGCAGCTGACACTGTATTTTATGGGCCACAAAAGCTATACTGATACTAAGATGAAGAGACGCAAGGTGGGTGAAGCGGGCTTTACGCTGGTTGAGCTGACGGTAGCAATCGTGGTCATTGCCATAATTATTATGGGTCTGTTTGCTCTTTTTAACTCACTCATTCGCAGTATGATCATTGCTCGGCGGCAAGCCGTGGCGCTTACTTTGGCGACGAACCAGCTGGAGTATCTAAAATCTCTACCCTATGATAGCTTGGCTGTGCAAGGTGGATCCATCTACGCAACAACGCTACTCCCAGCCACCACCACCCAAACTGTCAACGGGGTAAAATACACGACGACCACGAGTATCGGCTACGTTGATGATGCCTACGATGGCTGCGGGTCGTACCCCACTCCGGCCGTAAAACAACTGTATTGTCGTAATTATCCACCACCGGCAGGCGCCCCAGCGACTGACTTGAATGCAGCCGATTATAAAATTATTCGCGTTGTTACCAAGGATAAAACAGGATTGCAATTAGCTGCTGTTGATACGCAGGTGACGGCACGTGTAGCGGAGTCTGCTAGCACAACAGGGGCCTTGTTTGTCACGGTCATAGATGGGAGTGGTGCGCCAGTCTCAGGTGCAACGGTGGCGGTGAGCAACACAACCATTACGCCGGTGGCGAATATTAGCGACAGTACCGACGCAAACGGTGTCGCTATTTTTTATAACGTTCCTCCTGATTCAAACAACGACTATGTAATTACCGCTTCTAAAACTGGCTACTCAACACTCTCGACGATTGGTGTGAGTGGTACGCTACAGCCGACCTACCCGAGCCAAAAGGTTTTGGCTCAGCAGTCATCGTCGCTTACCCTAAGGCTCCTGCCATTTGCGGCCAACAGTTTGGTGCTTGAGACAACAGATGTAAACGGTGCGCCGCTGCCTGGCGTGAAGGTCTATATAAAGGGAGGCTATAAAAAATACACGGCCACGACCGACACTGCCTATTACTACAACACCATTGCCCCCACCGATACTCGCCCTACAACAGATGCCGCTGGTTTGGCTGGTTTGACAAATTTGGTACCTACCAACGGCTATACATTTTGTGGTGATTTAGGCGATAGTAACTGCAAAGCTGGGGCTACTACCTATTATCTCGCAGCCGCTATTCCGTATGGGGGTATGAATTCGTTGGGACCAATTGCAATACCTGTTTCACCCATCGGTTCACCTGCTCCCGCTCCTTACATACTGAGTGGGGCTGGCTATACTCAGCAGGTGAGATTAATGCTAACTGCTAGCTCTAGCTTCCCAAGACTCTTCATGATGTCACCGTATCAGCTGAGCTTAGCCACGAGTAGTCTTACTAACTTCCTCGTTACATTTACTGGAAAAAATTTGAGTGGGGCCAGTGTGAAATTTACACAAGGCTCTAACAGCTACACAGGCACTGCCTGTACCTCTAGCACCAGTACGGCACCAGCCTATGATTTGCTTAAATGCAGCTTTAACCTTACAGGTGTAACAGCCGGTCAGCTGCAGCTTTCAGTTACCAATGGTAGTGGCACATTGACTCTGCCAACTACACCGCTCGGAGGTTTCAATGTGGTACCGTAGCAACAGATTGAGGTCTGATGAAGGAGGCTTTACGCTGGTTGAGCTACTGATTACGTTCATTGTGGTTGTAATGGTTAGCATAACCTTTGTGACGCTCTTCAAAACTACACTGACGGGGTTTTTAAACATGCAAACTGATGCTTCTGGTGCGGTGCAGATCAACACGCAGGCAAACCGTATAGCCTCTGTGCTAAGAGGAACCACGGGTATTGTCAGTGTAGCTACAAATGATATGGTGCTTTATTCTTACTTTTATCCGTCCGATGCATTTGTTTCGCAGCTTCATTATTATCTTGTAACCGCGAATGGGCAAACTCGTTTGCAGGCAGACCTAATACCCATGTCGGCCAACCCCCCGACAGGCACACTTATTACTGCCAAAAAGCGGACCTTTACGATCATAGACAACTATTACAATGCACCTGGGGTAACGCTGTTTGTATATCTTGACGCCAGTGGAAAAGCCCTGAGCCTACCAATTACAGACCTACAAACTATCAAAGGTGTGCAAGTCACGTTGGCGGCAAAAACGTCGAACAGCTCTAACCAAACCATGAGCATACAAGTTAGTTTGCGAAACAGAAAGACAAACTTATGATCAATATGTTGCGAGCAAGAGTGAAAATTCGGGATGAAGGGGGGTATATGATTCCCGCTATTCTAGCGCTTATCATCTCGATTGGATTTTTCTCGGCAGCACTGCTGACAGTTGTTGTTAATAACTTTTTCGTAGTGGGCAATAATGTGCGTAGCCAGCAGGCTTTTAACATTGCTGAAGCAGGCGTTAACTACTACTTGTGGCATATGGCCCACAACGGTACAGACTACAAAGATGGTCAAACTACGCCAATCACACCCGATCCTACGCTGGGCTATGGCCCCTACGTGCACACGTATGTGGATAGCAACGCGCAACAAGCAGGTACTTTTACGCTTTGGATTAAGCCACAGGGCAATGGCTCTACGATTGCAACTGTGCGTTCGATCGGCAAAGTGAAGGATTCTAAAATATCTCGGACTGTTCAGGCGCAGATTGGCGCTGCTTCTTTTGCCAGCTATGGCTTGGTTTCTGATCAGGAATTTTGGTTCGGTAATACTGAATCAGCGAATGGGCCAATTTTTTCAAATGTGGGCATTCACATGGATGGGCCAAACAGCGATGTGGTGGCGGCAGCGAATGCACGGTATACACCAGGGGGTAGTTATAATGGTGGTGTTTCGGGCCAGCAGAATGGTGTGTGGTGCAACACGGCTGTCATTAGCCCGAGCTGTTTAACGCGTGATAAAAGCAACTGGCTGTACCCCAAGCCATCAGTCGACTTTAACCAAGTGTCAGGCAGTCTCTGTAGTATGAAAAAAATTGCGCTTAATGACAACTCAGCTACGGCTTGCACGAGTACGCCCACTACACGCACGGCATCGTACATACCGCAGTATAGTACCAGCGGAAGCTTTAGTGTAAACCGGGGCTATTTACTACAGCTGAACACCAACAACACCTACGATTTATTTAAGGTGAGTGCCGAAAATGATACAGCGGCGTCGTATACAGCGGCGTTGACAAAAACAGCAGTGGCAACGGGCATAGCAGTGCCCGCGAACGGCGTAATTTTTGTGGAAGATAATGTTTGGATTCGCACCAACCCTACTTATCACGGGCGGGTAACAATTGCTTCGGGGCGCCTGGCCACTACCTACAAAACAAATATAACTATAGCCGATAACGTTCTGTACAGCGTCAAAGACGGTAGTGATGCAATTGGGCTTGTCGCCGAGAACAATATTAGTATTCCACCATATGCGCCGCCTAGTTCGGGGGCATTTACGTTCGAGGTCAATGCCGCCACACTTGCACAAAGGGGTGCGGTTACCTGGCAGCAATATTATGAAGGCACGAACACGTGTACAAAGGGATGGACAGCCAGTAATCAGAACTTTGTCTACTATGGGTCGGTTGCCACCAGGCTAAACTGGACATGGAACTTCTCGGGCGGGGCGTGCGGCAATATGGTGCGTGACGCGATCTCTGGTAGCTACTATTCGGGAATTATGAGGACAGCCACAAATTACGACTACAACCTATTATATGCACCGCCACCAAGCTACCCAGTAACCGGTTCCTATAACATTCTTAGCTGGCGAGAAGTGCTAACCAGGCCATAGTCCCCCAGGGAATCAATACATACGGTGGGTGTTAGTTTGTTTGCTATTTCAACTGTCTGAGTATCGATGAGATTTATTAAACAAAGTATTACCGCTCCTCATCTATTGTCTACAGGAACGGGGCCCTATAGATGTCTCGCCCGAGTGAGGCGAAAAGGGTAGCTGTATAATCAGCTTAAAACTTTGCAGGTGTCTATATAAAAAGACCCCGCGCGCGGCGGGGTCTTTTTGGACAAGCTTAGCTGTTTAGTTACTTTGCTTGGTGTATGGCTCTGGAGGTGTTTTACCCTCAAGGTTTGCAGTTAGGACAAACTTGTCGCAGCCGTTATCAACTGGGTCGTCACTGCTGGTTTCGGTTGCAGTACTGTTTGAGCAGCCCGTACCACCTGTGTTTGAGGCAACATAGCTGTATTGGCTAGATGTTGCCGTGGTGCCAATTGTCTCATTCTTAGGCTGCTTAGGGTCACGGAGTGATTCAGGGTCGAGACCCTTGAGGTACTTACTCACAAATGTTGCGTCTGCTAGGTCAATTTGCTTTGGGTAGAAGCCATGTTGCGCATAAAATGCTTCGACCTGGCTGTCGACTGCGTTAATATCTGTTTGACGTTGGCTGTTTCGGCCTTTTTGTTGAATGCCTGTAAAGGTCACGATGACAAGTGTTGCCAAGATGCCGATAACGACAATCACGATCAAAAGTTCGACAATTGTGAAACCTTTGTTTTTATTCTTGAGTGAAACGGTTGAAACCATTTGGGCCCACCCTCCTTATAATAGTTTGTTAATTGCTTGACGGGATAATTCCGTAAGTCTGTTAATGATTATAGTCATAAGCGGTACGGCGTCAAGCGTATTCTGGAGGATACAGGGGTAAATTTAGTTATTGCCCACGTTGTTGCTGAGGCTGGCGATTGGCCCCATCACGCTGGCTGCTATCAGGCCTACGCCCGAACCTAAGAAAAGGATCATAACAGGCTCAATAACTGAGGCCAGACTGTCGATGGCCGTTGCAACCTCCTCCTCGTAAAAATCGGCTACTTTTAAGAGTACGGTGTCGGTGGTACCAGTTTCTTCGCCAACCGCCAACATTTGCGAGACAATTCTGGGAAAATGCGGGCTGGCGGCTATAACCTCCGAAAGCTGCTTACCGTTTTTAACTTCTTCGGCGGCGGCCATGAGCTCCTTTTCAATCACTTTATTGCCAATAGCTCCTCCCGTTACCGAAAGCGAATCTAGCACGCCTACGCCCGCCGACATTAGCGAGGCGAACGTACGAGAAAACCGCGCAATGGCTACTTTGGTAACAATGGTTTTTACCACGGGTATTTTAAGCATCAGTGCATGGAGCTGGTATTTCCCCTTAGGGGTTTTAACGTAGCGTTTTGTGAGCCACACAATCGCAAACATTGCAGGGATGATAACCAACGCGTATTTACGAGTAAAATGGCTAATATCCAGTAAAACTTGGGTGTAAACAGGTAGTTTTGCGTTAGGGCCGCCGAGGTCGAGTAAAATCTTCGAAATTTTGGGCATAAGCACAAACATAATCCCAAAAAACGCCAGCACGGTAATTCCTAAAATAACCACAGGGTAGGTCATGGCACCTTTGACCTTCTTTTTAATGCTAGCGTTTTGCTCAACCTGAACAGCGAGGCGCTTCAAAATGTCGTCTAGTATGCCGCCTTCCTCGCCCGCGCGTACCATGTTTACGTACACATCGTCGAAAACGTTCGGGTATTTGGCAAAGGCATCTCCAAGCTGCGTGCCGCCCTCTATGTCTTTGGTTACTTTCGTTAAGATGCCCCGAAAATAGGCTGTATTAGCGCTTTCTTGTAGTGTAGCCAGGCCGCGGGCGATTGGCACACCTGCCGAAATCATGGTTGAAAGCTGCCGAGTAAAGATCACCATATCGCTGGTGTTTACCTTTTTACCAAACCCGAGGCCGAAGCCTTTTTTGGCATTTTCCGTCACCAGCAAGGGGTGTAAGCCTTGGTGGGTAAGAGCGGCCATGGCGGCCTCTCGATTAGCCGCTTCTATAGTCCCTGAAACGCTAGTGTTATCTTTTTTAAGAGCTTTGTAGGTAAATTCCATGGTGTATTTAGGCCTTTTCTGCGGTAACGCGTAAAATTTCTTCCATCGAGGTTTGGCCACGCAGGGCTTTAACAAGCCCGTCGATTTGCATGGTTAGCATACCATCTTCAATGGCCTGAGACTGGATCTTTTCACTGGTTGCATTACTGACAATGAGTTGCTGAATGGTTTCCGTGTTACGTAAAACCTCGTATATACCCATTCGGCCGCGGTAGCCTGTGTGATTGCAGGTGTCGCAGCCGTCGGGGTGCGACTTCCATAATCGCTGGACAGCAGTGGCGCTGGTACTGAGTTTGGCTGGGTCTCGTTTATTGGTTTTACTGGTGTTAGATGCGCCAAGTCCATCAGCTAAAGCTTCTTGTTCAAGTTTATACAGGCGCTCCATGACGCCGGGGTCTTTAAGCAGGAAGATTTTGTTGAGCTCGGCTACCCGAGCACCATCGGGAACGTATTCTTCGCGGCAATCAACACACAGACGGCGAACCAACCGCTGGCCTATGACTATGCGAACCGTACTTGCAATCAAAAATGGTTCGATGTTCATGTCTAGTAAACGCGGTAGGCATGTGGCGGCATTGTTGGTGTGTAGCGTACTAAAAACCAGGTGCCCCGTAAGTGCAGCCTGCACCGCTAGGTCTGCCGTTTCGCCGTCGCGCACCTCTCCAACCATGATGATGTTTGGATCTTGGCGCAGCAGGGCACGTAGACCACTCGTAAAGGTCATACCCGCAAGCGGGTTTACTTGTGTTTGGTTGGCGCCGACAATACGGTATTCCACAGGATCTTCAACGGTGCTGATGTTGACCCCAGGGCTATTCAGCATGCTTAGAACGCTAAAAAGGCTGGTTGATTTGCCAGAACCCGTTGGACCGGTGACAAGTATCATGCCATGTGGCTGTACAATGGCTTGTTTGACGGCCTTGAGTGAATAGCCCCAGTAGCCTAACTCTTCAAGTGTGGCAGGGCGGCTTGATTCGTCCAAAATACGCATTACAACTTTTTCGCCGTCTACAATCGGCAGTGTTGAAACACGGAGTGCATACACATGGTTACTCACAACGATTTTAAAGCGACCATCTTGGGGCGCACGGTGTTCATCAATTTTAAGGTTTGCAAGGATTTTTATACGTGAAACGAGTGCGCCCAGCACCTTACGCGGCAGTTTATTGACTTCGCGCAAAATGCCATCAACGCGGTAGCGCACTACCACAAAGTTTTCACGCGGTTCAATGTGTATGTCGCTGGCACCATTTTTCACGCCGTAGTCAATAATGAGGTTTATGGTTTGCGCTATAGGTGAATCTTCGGCCACATCGGCTTTATCAACGACTTCATCGCTGTCATCTTTTTCCTGTATGGCAATAACTTTTTCTATCTCGGTGCCAACGCTGCTGGCATCGCCGCTGTATTGGTCAAGGGCTGCCTGAATGGTAGTAGTGGTGGCAATGTGAACGCGTACGGGCTTGTTTAGTTGCTTTTGCAAAAAGCTGATGGCCGGCACGTCATCGGGGTCTTCCATGGCCACGAATACGACGCCGTCCTCACTTATTTCGAAGGCTACGGCGCGGTATTGTCGTGCAACTCGCTCAGGTATGAGCTCAAGAATTTCTTTCTTGAGCTCACGGGCCGTGAATTCTACAAACGGCACATCTATTTCCTCGGCGTATAAATGGGTGAGTTCCTTTTCGCTCATCGCGTTTGAACTCACCACAATGTCTTGCAGTGGCTTTTTTTCGCTCTTAACTTGTTTGCGGAGAGACTCTAGTTGCTCGGCCGTAAATTTCCCGGTCGCCGTCAGCAGTTTCTCCACCAAACTATCTGATACGCGCATATGCTTCAGTATACCAAAACCACAACCGCAATCCCACACCCCCCTTATTTTGGGAGGACTGTCCTCCCAAAATAATTTTATGATATAGTATAGTTATGC
Source organism: Saccharimonadales bacterium (SeqCode) (assembly GCA_049293335.1). GTDB lineage: Bacteria > Patescibacteriota > Saccharimonadia > Saccharimonadales > UBA4665 > JAGXIT01. The sequence goes on along the minus strand of JBATSO010000018.1, from coordinate 33,923 downwards.
CAAGAAGAAATGTTATTCGTCTCGATGCTCCCGAAAGCTTTTACCATGTCTACGCGCGCGGCAATAGCAGAATGCGTATTTTTGGGGATGAAGAAGATTATCTGATGTTCTTAAAACTATTTGCCCGCTACCTATCGCCCGATGAGGCAAGAAACCCCTACGGCATCCCCTACCCTAATTTTTACAACAAAATTGAGATGGTTGCTTACTGTCTTATGCCAAATCATTTTCACATGCTTGTGTACCAGCATCACCAGGGTGCGCTTACTAGTTTTATGCAAAGTCTCATGACGAGCTATAGTCGTTATTTTAACAAAAAATATAAACGTAGCGGCTCGCTTTTTGAGTCTCGCTTTCGTGCATCAATGATTAGTGACGATAGCTACCTACAGCACATAACGCGTTATATACATCTCAATCCACGCGTATGGCGTACCTATGAGTACTCAAGTTTGCCGTATTATTTGCAACGAGCAGAGGAGTCATGGTTGCGACCGAACCGCATAGTTGAGATGTTTGAAGGCCCCGAAACATACTTGGCCTTTGTGGCCGATTATGAAGAAAATAAGAAGATGATGGATATTTTAAAACGAGAGTTAGCCAACGGATATTAAGGTAAAAACTATTTTGGGAGGACTGTCCTCCCAAAATAGTTTTTAGTTTGCGTTTCGGCTGAGCGTAGCGTATACCATTTGATACAACATTATTTTATGCAGGTGGCCGCCGAGGCTGCCGTAGACGAAAGGACGATAGCACTATGGCAAAAGCAGCCAGCGACAAAGTCGACAACACAAAAGAAGCAAAACAAGAGGGTGAGGGTAAAGCAAAGGCCTTAGGTTTAGCTCTGGAGACCATCGAAAAGCAGTTTGGCAAAGGCTCTATTATGAAACTTGGTGAAAACCAGGGCGTAGAAGTAGAATGCACACCTACGGGCAGCATTTCGCTCGATCTTGCCTTGGGCGGTGGGATACCAAAAGGTCGTATTGTGGAAATTTATGGCCCAGAATCGAGCGGTAAAACAACCCTAACGCTCCACGCTATTGCCGAAGTGCAGAAGCGGGGCGGCACTGCCGCATTCATCGATGCCGAACATGCACTTGACCCAGCCTACGCCAAGCGCATTGGGGTCGATGTAGAAAACCTGCTGCTCAGCCAACCTGACAACGGCGAGCAAGCCCTTGAGATTACCGAAACATTGGTGCGCAGCAATGCTGTTGACCTGATTGTGGTTGACTCTGTTGCCGCCCTGGTACCGCGCGCTGAGATAGAAGGCGATATGGGTGACAGCCACATGGGCTTGCAGGCCCGTCTGATGAGTCAGGCGCTTCGTAAGCTTACGGGCGTCATAAGCCGCAGTAAAACAACGGTGATTTTCATTAACCAAATTCGCATGAAGATTGGTGTGATGTTTGGCAACCCCGAAACGACTACAGGTGGTAATGCGCTCAAATTCTATGCCTCGGTGCGCATGGATATTCGCCGCATTTCCCAGATTAAAACGGGTGATAGCGTGGTAGGCAACCGTGCCCGCGTGAAGGTTGTGAAAAACAAGATTGCACCACCATTCCGCGAGGCCGAGTTCGACATTATGTACAACCAAGGCATTTCGACCGCCGGCGACATACTTGACCTTGCGGTTACGCACAACATTGTCGAAAAGGCTGGTGCCTGGTTTGCCTACGGTGGCGAGAAAATCGGTCAGGGCCGCGAAGCCGCCAAAACATATCTGCAGTCAAACCCCGAAGTCCAGGCCGAAATCGCCACCAAGGTCCGCGAAGCCGCTACGAAGGAATAGACCAGCAGTGAACCGAATTCTGTACATTCGACATGGTGAGAGCGAAGCAAATGTTGCAGGAGTTTTCGCGGGCGGTGCAGAGGACAGCCTTTTGACGGCTCGTGGTCGAGCTCAAGCGAAGCAGGCAGCCGAAAAACTACAGGACATTCACATCGACACCATCATTGCCTCTTCGCTTAGACGCACGCTTGAAACTGCTCAAATCATTGCAGCAGGCATAGGCTACGACGCACGCAATATAGCGACCGATGAGCGCCTCAAGGAATACAATGTTGGCGCAGCTCAGGGTGAGCCACTGCGAGGTATGACAGCCCAAAAATTGATACATTTCCCAGGTGCCGAAGATCCGCAAGATTTTGCCAAAAGAGTGACTGCGGTGCTCCAAGAAATTAAAGCCATGCCAGGCACTATACTCGTGGTTGCGCACGGTGGTGTTTCACGCCTCATTGAATGCCTGAAAGAAGGCAAAGATCCCGAAAATTTCTACGACATGCCTAAACAAAATAACGCTGAAATACTAGAGCTCGATTTATCGTGGTTAAGTGAGAGCACATGAAAACTGCAGTCATTTTGCATGGGACATTGGGGTCACCTGAGAGTAATTGGTTTGCGTGGCTGAAGGGCGAACTAGAATCAGCAGGCTATGCAGTGTGGCTACCGCAGTTGCCCCACGCTGAGCAGCCAAGTTTGCAGGAATGGCTCGATTTTGTCCAAACCGAAATGCCGTTTCCCTTCGACGAAGATACGGTCATCATTGGGCACTCTTCAGGCGCAATTCTCGCACTTTTGATTGCCCAAGAGAGCACAATGAGACTAAAAGCAGTCATCTGCGTGTCTGTTTTTACGAACGAGTGCGGTGAAAGCACTGCTACAAACTGGCAAGCGAATGAGCGTCTCTTCGACGTTTCCTTCGAATGGCAACAGGTCACGGCAAACGTCCAGGGCCAAATCGTCCTCATCCACTCAGATGATGATCCATACGTCCCGCTCCCTCAGGCCGAATACATCGCAGCCAAAGTCAGCGCTGAGCTGGTCATTATACCTGGCCAGGGTCATTTTAACCTCGAAAAAAGCCCTGCATTCAATCAGTTCCCTCAACTTACAGAGGAGTTAAGTAAAAGGCACCTGCTAATAAAAAACGAGCCGCAAGAACTATGGCAGGGCTATAACGAGCTGCTTGAGTGTACCGACGACGCGCTTCGGCCTGACCAAACAGCTTCGGGTGCTCTACACGGTGCGTCTCACGTATGGTTGTGGCGAAAGTCTGGCAGTACGGTTGAAATACTGCTGCAACAGCGAGCTAAAGATAAGCGTACCTGGCCTGGGTTTTGGGATATATCGGCCGCAGGACATATAGACTTTGGTGAGAGCCCGTTGCAAGCAGCTTTGCGTGAGGCAAAAGAGGAACTTGGAATTACGCTTGGGGCAGAGATTATGGGCGAACCATTTACATACCGAACTTGTCTGCGCTCAGAAAACACACCAGTGACTATCGAAAACGAAGTGCAGTTTGTCTACGTGGTAGGCTTAATTGGTCATGAAACTATAACGCCGCAAGTGAGTGAGCTTGATGCAGTGCGTTGGTTTTCGCTAGAAGAGTTTCATGAGTTGATGGGCTCAACTAACCCTCAGTACCAGATTGTGCCCCATGGCCATGATTATTTTGGTAAAGTTTTAGAGTATGTTGCGAAGGCTAGCGTGTGAAGATCACGGCTATAAAGGCGCAGGTGAAGCGGGAGGGGCGATATTCGGTATTTGTTGACGGCGAATATAGCTTTAGTCTCAGTGCCGAGGCGCTGCTAGAAAGCCGCCTTACGTCTGGCCAGGAAGTTTCCCGGGCGGAAGTAACAGAGTATAAAAGGCTATCCCAGGAGGACAAGGCCTATGCTCTGACGCTTGCGTACGTTGCGCGCCGTATGCGTAGCACTGGCGAACTGTACGACTATTTTCGTCGCAAAGGCTACAGTGACGAATTTGGGAGGACTGTCCTCCCAAAACTGGAGCGACTGGGGTTTGTGGACGATTTAGAGTTTGCGCGCCGCTGGGTGGCAAACCGCCGACTTTTAAAAGCAACGAGTACCAAAAAGCTTCGGTTGGAGCTACGGCAAAAAAAGGTGAGTGACGCTATCATCCGCCAGGTTCTGGAAGAGGACGAAACAGATGAACGAACAATGCTACGCGACCTTGTTGAAAAAAAGCGCAAAATAAGTCGCTACCAAGACGACCAAAGGCTCATGCGTTATCTGGCCAGCCAGGGGTTTACCTACGACGACATAAAATCTGCAATATTAGCACTTAAAACAGAGCAATAGCAGGCCTACAGGTCCGTCCTATAGCAACTATTAACAAGTGAAGTCCATTAGAATGGTCATAAACCAAGTGAATGAAAAACTTTATACTGCCTTATCTTGAGGGTTTTCTTCAAGCTGTATGCTTTTCTGCATATTTGTAAATATTCTACATAAGTCGCCATCGCTAGTTTTATCTGGGTGGGTCGCCGCTATTAATCTACTAAGCATACGTATGCGTGAGTCTGTGTCGCCAATTTGATATTTTTTGCTTGAGCTTGGCTTTGTCTTTAACAATTGCTTACAAACTTCGTATAAGCGGCTTTGAGTGGTTGCTTCGATGTTGCGCGGTAGTCGGGCGTTTATTAATAGCGTTATATCATTGAACACATCTTGGCGTTCGTCTTCAAAAATAGTTTGTGCCGAGCCAGTTTCAGACCCCTGTGCATGTGAAGCATCTGAGGTTTCTGGTGCGGCCAGGGGTATATCTGTGGAAGCTCGACTTTCTGCTGTGGACTTTTTCATGTGGTCTCGCCGACTACGAGCCATCCTTGCTCTATCTGCCCATGTATCATTTTTGACCATAGTATCTAAAAATACCGAGAGCGAGCTTTCATCGCTGTATAGGAGGTTGTTAAGCCAGCTTTGAAACACTCGTTCAGTCCACTCGACTGGGGTAACTGCAATTAGATAGTTTTCTCCAAAATCATCGTAATGAGTACGCTGGAAGCTATCGATTTGACTAGTGTCATCAGATTCAAACCCTTTGTCTAATATAAGTTGGCGGTAGCCATATACGGCTCTCATATGGGCACCGCGAACACTATTGAAATAGTCTTTTATAACCGCATCTGCCATTGGCAAGCTACGGCCCAGACGTTTCTGTATTAATGCGGCCTGCTCGACTGCTTGTTCATTATATTCGGCGCGTTTGAAAAACTGCCATTTGGGAGGTTGTGCGATGGCTGGGTCGTGCAGGGTGAGTTTTGCAAGCTGAGCTCCGAGCGCTTCTTTCATGCGTGTAGCAATATCTTCGGGGACCAAGGGGTCGCCTAGAAAAGAACCTACCAGCCAAAGATACCTGTTTTGCATATTTTTGAGTTCGGCTGAAATACCCCTGGTTTGGCCTTGCAGGTCTTTTATGGCGGTTTCAAACATACTAACCGCCGCTTGGCGTTCTTCTGGTACGGTTTGTCCTGGAGGTGGTAGCGGCACTCCGCAGGCAGCAAACTCATCAGAGATGATCTTTCGGGCGTTTTCCTCAAGATTCGGTAGTAGGCCTTCTGCTTCGGCGTGGAGTGTGGCACATTCTTTTCGCCACTCTTTCCCGCAGGTGCTAAAAGGCGATTCGGCTATAGATGTAGAGCCAGTAGAATCTCCTCGTTCTGGGCTAATGCCCGCGGTAGCATTAATTGAATTTTTGTAGTCGTTCACAATCCCCGTCAAGGTTTGAAATCCAAGGGGAGAAAACTTACCTTCTAGAGACTCTACTGTGATCTCTGGCATAGTCTCGGGGGCTTGGGCGCCACAGGGAACAGAGGGTAAGCGTATCATAGTAAGTAATTATAGCACATTATATACAATAAAGCAATAACGTTTTACTAAAATGTCAAGCCATGGCGCCAGAGGGGACGGCGGCGGAGTCTAGGAGGTCGTTTATATTTGGGAGGACTGTCCTCCCAAAACTGGAGCGACTGGGGTTTGTCGACGATTTAGAGTTTGCGCGCCGCTGGGTGGCAAACCGCCGTCTTTTAAAAGCAACGAGTACCAAAAAGCTTCGGTTGGAGCTACGGCAAAAAAAGGTGAGTGACGCCACCATCCGCCAGGTTCTGGAAGAGGACGAAACAGATGAGCGCACGCTACTACGCGACCTTGTTGAAAAAAAGCGCAAAATAAGTCGCTACCAAGACGACCAAAAACTCATGCGTTATCTGGCCAGCCAGGGGTTTACCTACGACGACATAAAATCTGCAATATTAGCACTTAAAACAGAGCAATAGCAGGCCTACAGGTCCGTCCTATAGATTTAAAAGACGCACTTTATTAACATGTGTTTTTAGCTTCAACTGAGGCGATTGTTGCAAGAATGGCATCTACTGGCTGGTCGGCAAGAAAGGCATGATGCACCGAACTTACTCCGAAGTGCGGAGCAAGGCCAATTGCTTGCTGTACGGCCGTTCGAGCAACCTGTTGGTACCAGGCTGTAGTTACACGCTCGCCTGCACGCAGGTTGTGTATACGAACAGCATCTATAATCGACAGGCCCCATAGGTCTCCCATAGTTCCATTAAAAGACTCACCTGAGGCTGCTTGCGCAACATATACGCCGTCCATGCCCTTTATAGAGCGACCGAGCGTATATGGTGACGGATAAACAGCAAGGTCACCTTTTTCCTTAAGATTGTATAGGCCTTGTAATGCTGACGTAAGCTGCTTGTGAGAAGAAACATAAAAGATTGGGGCGTCCATGCGAACATCAGTTAAGGGGTACCATATTTTACCACCATCAATATCTACATTTGGGTCTTCAAGTAAGCTTTTTGCTACCCCAAAGGCCGCTACACCACTAGAAACATATACGCGCAAGGGCGAAAAATCTTTGTTTTCTGGTTGCTCGCTTTGCTTATTAAAGTGAAGGGCTTCGCCCTCTTGCCACCCAATGCCATGGTCGTGCTCAAAGCCACGACTTTGGAGTAGCTCGCGGAACTTTGCTGCGTCTGCGGTAGCGCACTCTAGGTCGGTGCTGCTAGCCCGTTTGCGAATTGCCTCTAGATTGCCCTGAAGCAAGGGCATTACATAACTGGCTAGCCTCCTATTGCTATTGGACGAGGATGGTTTGTGTATAGTAACTACATTATGTTCATTGACTGTTGTCCAAGGGTCTTGTAGGAGGTTTCCATCTGATAAAGTGTACGATTTAGGGGAATAATCCTCGGTTTTTATTGTTGTAAAATCACCCTTTTGAAGATATGTTCCATTCATATCTACACTAGTTTCCATCATAAAAGGCAATACGGCGCCATCTTGATCTAGCCGTTCTGCAAGCATAATGCCAAGCATGGCCATAATGGGTTCGTGAGGAGCGAATTCGCTTGGAGCCTGTGTAGGTGGCTTGGGTGAACGTACCGATTTTGATGGTGGCTTCCACTTGCTTACTGGCTGAGCGGGTAAATTGGACATAGAAGCTGGTGGCATGTTTGACAAAACAGCGGGCTGAGGAGGTTCAAATGGTATTGGCGAGAACTCGTAGCTCATTTTACGTATTATAACAATAATATACAAAAATGTCAAGCCATGGCGCCAGAGGGGACGGCGGCGGAGTCTAGGAGGTCGTTTATAATTATCTTTTTTTCGGTAATTTCGTTAATTTGCGAGCGGTCTACACTAAGACTACCGCGGGTGAGGCCCTTCAATAACCCCTGTGAAACGTAGAGTTTTTGAATATACATGGTTTCGACCTCGGTTGCAAAGTCGGTTACTTTGCCAAGGCGTTGTTTGCTGAGCGTTACCACCTGTTTGCCCAAAATTTCGAAGCCAATCGACAGGGTTTCTTTAAGGCGAATGAGTTCTTTTGGTTCTACAAGAACATCGTGGTCGTTCACAACTACGCCCTGCGGAATAACATCGCGGATGTCTTGGTACAGCAGCACCAGTTCTTTCTTAGAAAAACGATCAAGGCAGTAAAACCCCTCTATTTTAAGATTGTTAGGGTTAATAATGGCGGTAGTTATTTTGCCTACGGGCTGGCCCGTACGAAGGCTCATAACATTTTTGCCCAGCAAATTGGCGCTTAGTACCAGCATGGTAGTAGTATACCGCGATACGGCTATTGTGTCGCGTTTTCGACTGAGGGCTACCGGCATGTTGTAAAAAACAAACATTTTTTAAAATGCTGTTGCTTGCCCTGTTGGAACATACGGGAATACACTAAAAAACACTATATGAAATATCTCGCTACACTTTGGCGGGTGGGCACAATATTAACCCTTTTAACCTTAAGCCTTGCTCCAGCGCGGGCGTGGGCAGAAACGTTTAGCGTTACAGCGCCGCCGTTACTTATACGAGAAATAAAAATTACAGGCGATGAGTTTGTGGTGCTACAGGCAACCGAAAATATTGCTGACCTTAGTGAATATTGGTTGGGGTATTCTAGCAGCGACACGCAGAACCCAGGGGCAATTATACCTACGCAGCAACTGCCTGCCCGAGCGCTCGCTACAGGCCAGGCGCTACTGCTAACGAGCGATGGTGCCACGACCTGCGATGCAGTTTTGATTTCGAAGTTATCGGTTTCGCTGAGCGATACAAAAGGCACCTTGGTGGTCCGCAAACTGCAAAGTATGGGGCTTGCCAGTACTTTTACCACGGTAGACAGCGTTAACTGGATAAAGCCAGGCGCTACTGCTACCACACTTGACCAAATTGATCTACGCAAAGAAACGGCTGGTATGAGCTATGCGGTGTGGTACCATGACCCCTCCTACGGCAAGCCGTGGCGGGTCGGAAACTTGGTAGATTGTTCGTTGACGCTCGCGGGTGTAGGCACTAACCCTAGTCAACCATCAGCGCCAGAGGTAGTCTCGTGGGCGGCCCAGCCCGTGGAACCGCCCGCAATTATTGAAAGTGTAGCAGAAGGTACGCAACCAACAGAAGTTATTACAAACCCAAATGCAAACGCAGGCTTAGCGCCGCCGCTTATTACTGAGCTGTTACCAAACCCAGGTGGAACAGGCACCGATGCAACCGATGAGTTTGTAGAACTATATAACTCAAACGATGCGGTGTTCGACCTTTCGGGCTTTACCATACAAACGGGGCTTACAACTAAACACAACTATGCGTTTCCACAGGGTACGACCCTGCAACCAAAGAGTTTTAGGGCGTTCTACGCCAGCCAAACGGGGCTTAGTATGAGCAATACGTCAGGCCAGGCAAGTTTGCTCGATAAAAACAGCGCAGTGATTGCCCAGTCTGACCCCTACGACGCCGCGCCCGATGGGCAAGCGTGGGTACTGGCGAATGGTGTGTGGTATTGGACCACCAAGTCGACCCCACAAGAAACGAACATTGTAGCGCAACCAATTGCTTCGGCTGCCACGGCGGTAAAGAAACTAACAGTCTCGGCTGCTGCCCCCAGTAAGGCTGCGGTAAAGGGGGCTGCCACAAAGACTACTTCGGCAGCAAAAGCTACCAAAACAACTAAAAAAGCTGCTAGCACCACCAAACAGACGGCCACGACTACACGGCCGACTGAAACCGCTAAATCGACCTCAGTTCACCCAGGGGTACTTGCGGCAGTTGCCATTGGCGCGGTAGCATATGGGTTGTATGAATACCGACGCGACATTGCAAATCGACTTGCCAGATTCCGACGCCACTGAGCAGTTAGGGTTTTTAATAGGCCAACGCCTATGCGGTGGCGAAGTGATTGAGCTGGCTGGAGACGTAGGCAGCGGTAAGACCACCTTTACAAAAGGTTTGGCGCGGGGTGCAGGCAGCCGCGATGTTGTTTCGAGCCCCAGTTTTACCATTAGCCAAGAGTATGAGGCAAAAAAATTTACAATTGTACACTTTGACTTTTATCGCCTGTCTGAGGCAGGGGTTGTTGGGCAAGAAATGGTTGAATATATAGGCAACGAAGCCTATGTGACCGTAATTGAATGGGGCGAGACAGTTGAAAAGCTGCTGCCGCTCACAAGACTGAAGGTTAGTTTATTATACACAAGCGAACATGGTCGAACCGCTACGTTGGTGGCCCCTGAACCACTGACACACCTAACCCAAGGGGTTTTATAGTGCTTATTTTAACTATTCGTACCGATAATCCCGAGGCCGAAATTGGGCTGTATGAGGACGCCACGCAACTAGCCTACGTAACCTGGACGGCTCATAAACAATTGGCAGAAACCATTCACCTAAAAATCGCCCAGCTTTTAGACACCAAAGGCCACACACTGCATAACCTACAAGGAATTGCTTGCTATGAGGGGCCAGGTAGCTTTACGGGGCTTAGAATAGGTCTGACCGTTGCCAATGCTCTCGCACAGGGTTTAGGTGTACCAATTGTGGGGGCGCAACAACCGGCCTGGCTAGAAAGCGGCCTACAAAGCATACTATGTGGTAAAAATGACACCATTGTGCTACCGTTCTACGGTGCAGAAGTACACATAACGGCGCAGAAAAAGTAGGTTATCCACAATAACGTTTGCAACTAGGCCAAAACTGCTTGTGTTTTAGAGCGCAATCATGTATATATGAGCTAGAACAACCAAATAAAAAGGAACAAAAAACATGAAACATCTCTTACGGGTTATTTCGAGCACGACGGCCGCTGTACTATCTTTGGCCTCACTACTAACACTAGGCCTGACAGGCGTTGCCCACGCCGCCGCCCAAACCTGTACCTGGACAGGCACAACTGACAACAAATTTAGCACCGCAACTAACTGGACAAACTGCGGCGGCGGAGTGCCACAAAATGGGGACAGCATTAGCCTTGATTCAACAGCTCTAACTGCCGATAAAACCTTAACGCAAGATATTGCTGGCCTTGCTGTAGGCGGAATTACTATAGTTAACACCACTCCTGCTGGGACCATGACATATGGCTATGTCATCAACGGTGATATTCATGTAGCCGGAAACATAACAGTTGCAAGTTCGCTCACATTAGTTGGGACAGTTACTTTAGATGCCGACACAGTAGTTGCTGGCACGGGCTTCTTAAGTTTAAATAATGCTGCGACAACTTTGGCTGTAGGTACACATTCAGTAACACTAGCGGGTAGTAGCTATTGGGATCTCGGGAAAGTAACAGGTACAGGCAGTGTGGTTTATGATGGCGGAGATGATCTATCGACACTACCTGACTTAACTGGCTTTACTGGTTCGATTTTGGTTAAAAAGAGCGTAATGTATTTTTATAAAGATGCTTTCTCTGCTACCTCGGCTATTACTGTTTCGCCAGGAGCCGCCATTTTGACCTGTGGCTTCGACGGTGGGTCTGTTGCAAACCCACTTACTATTGGCGGTGATGGCGTTGGTTTTGGGGCTATAGCGATGTTGGCTGGCTGCAGTCGAAGCGGTGGAGGCAGAGAGCCAACTGCTTTTGAACCCGCTGCAAGTGTTACCTGGACGGGCCCCATTACACTGACCGCTAATACTACAGTCGGTGGTACGGGTGAGATGAAAGTAACGGGTACCCTGAGCGGCAACTATGCGCTAGCCATGAAATCGGGCGAACTAGGCAAGTTGACCATAGCGGCTTCGACTAACACGAGTGCTACACAAAACGGTACAACAGCTTCTGCTCTGAAAACCATGGAGCTTAAAGATACAACAGGGCAACTGACTGAACAAATTCGCGCAAACACTATAGGTGTACTAACAGGAAAATACGCAGATATATACGTATCAGGGGGCGGCCTACTAAAGGGCAATGGGGGCACCATAACAGGTAGACTTACAGTTTTTGATAAGGGTATAGTTGCGCCAGGCATGAGCCCAGGCTGTATAACCTCTGACACTCTGCAACTAGATGGCGAATATCAATTCGAACTCGGCGGCAAAGAGCCCTGCACAGGTTACGACCAACTGAAGGTCACTGGTACGTCAGCAGATAGTGTCAATATTGGGGCTACAGCCGTACTTAAAGTAACTCGCCTCGGTGACTTTACTCCAGCCAAAGACGATACTTTCGTAATCATCGACCAGGCCGGCTCGCAAGCAGTCAAGGGAACGTTTAGCGGTCTTGCAGAGGGTGCAACAATTGATGTAGACGGTGTTACCTACAAAATCAGCTACAAAGGTGGTGATGGTAACGATGTAGTGCTGGTTGCTCAAGTAGTGCAGGCGCCAACTGTACCCGACACTGGCTTCGCATTGGTCGCAGCACACCCTGCTATTACGCTCGCTGCTACAGCCGCAGTCGCAGGTGGCATGATTGCACTAGCTCGGGCGTCACGCAAGTTTGCCCCAGCCCGCACCAAAATACGACGCTAAATAAAACTGCTACATTAACAAACTGCGGCAATACCGAGCGAGGGTTGCCGCAGTTTTTCATGTTACTATAAGAGGAATCATGGAAGCGATTCGGCTAAAACTCGATAATCCAATTTTTGAAGGGAAGGTACGCTATACACCCCGAGAAACACAGTTTGTGCGCCGCACAATGGTCGGTGCAGAAACGGGTGGGTTGGCGCCTCAGAAACCACAGTCATCTGTTCAGCCTACACTGGCGCCAGCTAGTACGCCCCATTCAAAAATTTTTACAGTGCAGTCGGTACAGACCTCTGCGCCTCAAAAGAGCCAGGCGGTGCGGCCCGCTAAGCAAACATTCTTACCCCAATATAAACACAAAAATGATTTTGCTGGCGAGCCGCCACATCTACCCACGGCCGATGCTTCACAGTCAGCGGCATTATTTGGTCCCTCGGGGGTAGTGCCCCAAAGAACAGTCGTATCCAAAAAAAGGTTTAACCTGCGGTCTGTCTACTGGCGTATACGTTTGTATGTAGTTCGACTGGGCAAAAAGGCGCTAAAGCTCCGTTACGTTACGCGCAGTAAAGTTCATATTGCTCCGCATCATGCTGTATATGCCGCCGCCGCCGCTATGTTCCTACTAGGGCTGGCAATAAGTCTAAACGGCTTTAGAGCAAACCAAAAGGTGGCAGTGCAGATTAAACAGGCCCAGGTAACGACGCAAAAGGCTGCGGGGAGTGACCCAAATGTAAAAGGTGCTACCACGCCTACTCCTTCAGCAGAGGTCATTCCTCCACAAGTAGTTAAGCAATACGTGGTTGCGCCAACCTTGCCGAAATACCTCGACATCCCTAAACTGGGTGTTCATGCAAGGGTGCTTTCCCAGGGGCTCGATAAAGAAGGCGCCTTGCAAGTGCCCTGGAACATTTATGACACAGGCTGGTACAACAGTTCGGGGCAACCAGGCCAAACAGGTGCAATGCTAATCGCGGGACATTCGGGTATAGGGCGTACGCACGGTGTATTTCATGCACTTGGGAATCTTACGCAAGGTGATGTAATTTCTATAGTGCGCGGCGATAATACGACCTACAACTACAAGGTGGTAAGCGTACAAACGGTTGGGGTTGATGATGTAAATATGGAAAGCATGATGCACAGCGCTACGCCAGGTAAACAGGGCCTAAACCTTATAACGTGTACGGGCGACCAGATTCCTGGTACCGATCGGCTGAATCAACGAGTGCTGGTACGGGCTGCCGCGCAGTAGTCTATTTCTATTTGCAGCAATAGATTGACGCTGGCTACCCGAAAAGCGTATTATTACAGGTAGGTTGTCTAGGAGTTTTCGGACACCATTTATTGTTAATTTATTTTGAAATCCGGTGGGTGTAGGCTGCGACTAGAGAAGTGATAGCGATTGTTGCACCACTGAACCACTGAACGAAAGGGAGAACATGGAACCAATTACCATATTGCTCGCTGTAGCAGGGCTTGGCCTTGGCTATGGTGCAAACCAGTACGTCACAAAGAAAAAATTTGCCGAGTCAGAGAACAAAGCAGAAAAAGAACTAGCTAAAGCTAAAAAAGAAGCCGATAAGCTGGTAGATGAAGCGCGCGCCGAAGCCAAACAGTTGGCCGAAGAAACCCGCAAAGAAGAACAAACTCGCCGCAACGAACTAAAAGATCTCGAAAACCGCCTAGTGCAGCGCGAAACAACACTCGACAAAAAGCTCGACGAAATCGACCAGCGCACCGAACGACTCCGCGCTGGCGAAGACGAAGTCGAGGCGCTTAAGAACGAAATTCGCGATATTCGTGTGAAGCAGCAAGAAAAACTCGAAAAAATCGCCAAACTCAGCAAGGCTGATGCTGCCGAAAAACTCATGCAAATGACCGAGCGCGACATTAAAAACGACCTAACAGGTTTGGTTGCCAAACTGCAAAATGAAGCTCGCGACACCGCCGAGGAACAGGCGGGCGTGCTTATCGTGACGGCTATGGAACGTATGAGCAGCGAAGTTACCGCCGAACGCACGCTCACCAGCGTCAAGCTGGAAGACGAGGAAATGAAAGGCCGAATTATTGGCAAAGAAGGCCGCAACATTCAGGCACTGCAAAAGGCTACAGGCGTCGACATTATGGTCGATGACACCCCAGGCTACATTGTGCTCAGTTGTTTTGACCCTGTGCGCCGCGAAGTGGCTCGCCAAGCTTTAGAATTGCTTCTAAAAGACGGCCGTGTTCACCCAGGCCGCATTGAGGAAGTGGTTGAAAAGGCTCAGAAGAACGTTGAAAAAGATGTGATTCGTGCAGGCGAAGATGCTGCCCGCGAAGTTGGTGTACTCGGCATTCCAAAGGAGCTACTGCACCTGCTTGGTGAACTACGTTTCCGTACTAGCTACGGCCAGAACGTGCTGAAACACTCAACCGAAATGGCTCATATGGCTGGCATGCTGGCCGAAGAGCTTGGTGCCAACGTGCAAATTACCAAATACGCAACCCTTATGCACGACCTTGGCAAGGCGCTGACACACAAAATCGAAGGCAAACACCACCACATTTCGGGTGAAATGTTGCGCAAATACGGCGCGCCCGAAGAGGTTGCGCTCGCTGCCGAACAGCACCACGATGACGTAGAAGCAACCAGCGTAGAAGCCCTGATTGTACGTGTCTGTGACGCCATTTCGGCTGCTCGACCAGGTGCCCGCAACATTTCCGCCGAGAACTTTGCTGAACGCATGAAGGAACTCGAAAACATTGCCAACGGTTTTAATGGCATCGAAAAATCGTACGCCATTAGCGCTGGTCGTGAGGTTCGCGTGTTTGTAAAACCGCAGCAAATCGATGACCTCACCGCTATTCGACTGGCCCGCGACATTGCGACCAAAATCGAAAGCAGCATGAATTACCCTGGCACCATTAAGGTAAACGTTATTCGCGAAACCCGCGCCATAGAATTCGCCAAGTAGTAGACTTGTTGGACAAGGTTCAAGAACTCCTATTGGAGACTAGGCTACGAGGCCATAAACAAGGGGTCTAAATGGAATTACTACAGCTTGAAAATGGGGCAAAGCTAGAGCTTGATACGCAAGGAGCATACATTACCAGTCTGCAAGACGCCAGTGGAAACGACATTTTGTTTCCTCGGCAAGTGGTGGGCGAGAAGCTGCGAGGCGGGATTCCTGTGTGTGCGCCCATTTTTGGACCAGGCGATGTGGTAGGGCTAAAGCAGCATGGGTTTGCGCGCAATCTGCGGTGGAATGTAACGGCTCAATCAGAAAATTCACTTGAGCTTTCGCTGCAGAACCCTGCTGAGCAAGACGAGAATATCTCTGTGGAATACACAGGCTGTGCAATGACACTACAGATCGAGCTTGAGACAAGTAGTCTTAGACTAGGCTTGGCAGTCAAAAACAATGGCGCCCAACCTTTTGTATGTACGCCTGGCTTTCACCCCTACTTTGCGGCTAGTGATGCTACAAAAGCCAGTATTCTCAATGAAACAGAGCACTCATTTAACACAGACGACCTACTTGCCACACAATTTCTAGACGCCAAAGATTCGAAGCTCGAACTACAAATTGGTGGCCGAAACATCACACTGGAAAGTGAGGCATGCAAAGCTTATGCTGTTTGGTCCGAGTCGCCCAACCAGTACATTTGCGTTGAACCAACAGTTGCCCGCAATCTTGCGCCAGATATGCTGCAGCACCACCTACTGCCTGCAGGCGAGAACAGACAGTATAACGTCGTGATTACGTGGTAACCCGTAAGAAACTACTGTTACAATAGAGACATGAAGCCAGAAATTGAAGCAAAGTTCTTAAACGTAGATGTTGAGCAGGTTCGCCAGCAACTGCAGCAAGCGGGGGCAGTTCTTGTTCACCCCATGCGTCTAATGCGCCGAGAAATTTTCGATCACCCCGACGGTCGCTATAAAAAGGCTGGTCATGTCGAACGTCTACGAATTCGCGACGAGGGCAATGCAGTAACCATGACTTACAAAAGGAAGATAGCAGGTTCTAACTATGTTGATGAGGTCGAGACGGCCATTGGTTCATACGAACACACCAAGCAAATTCTAGAAGCCATCGGCTTAAAGCCACAGAGTTATCAAGAATCGAAGCGCGAAACTTGGCAGCTCAGTGAGGTCGAAGTGGTAGTAGACGAATGGCCTTGGGCTAAACCATATGTTGAAATTGAGGGGCCAACCGAGCAAGCCATACAGCTGGCGGCAAAAACACTTGGTTTTGATTGGCAGAAGGCAAAATTTGGCAGTGTCGACACCGTATATCGGGCAGAATACCCCAAAATGAGCAGCGCTGATTCTATTGGTGATATCGCTATGGTAGTTTTTGACACACCGCTGCCGCAGTATTTGAAAGACCGTCAAGCATGAAAATCCTATACATTGGCGATGTCATGGCCGAACCAGGCATACAGGCCGTTGAAAAGGTATTGCCCACACTCGTAAAAGACCAAGCCATAGACTTTGTCGTGGCTCAGGCCGAAAACGTAACGGACGGCAAAGGCATGCTGCCAGCAGATATGCAGCGTTTAATGCGCAGTGGGGTGCAGGCATTTTCAGGCGGGAACCACACGCCACATCTGTTGGAGTTAGCCCCGTTGCTGGAGGACAACTCCCAACCAGTGGTTGGCCCAGCTAATATGGAGGCATGTCCAGGCCCAGGCTATAAAATTATAACGAGTCCAACAGGCAACGTTTTGCTGGTGAGCATATTGGGGGCGATTGTGGGCAAACAGGCAGACGCTCCGACCGCTAATCCACTCAAAACCATTGACGACATTCTGAGCACTGTGCCGCGAGATTCGTACATTGCCAGCATTGTGAATCTGCACGGCGATTTTAGTAGCGAAAAGCTGGTGTTTGGCTACTATCTCGATGGCCGTGTCAGCATGGTGGTGGGCGATCATTGGCACGTACCAACGGCTGATGCGCGCGTGCTGCCAAAAGGTACGGCGCATATGACCGATGTTGGCATGTGTGGCTCGCTCGACTCATCACTAGGCGTACGGTTTGACTCAATCATTCCGCGCTGGCGCGACGGCTATCAAACCCGCAACGAACTCGAGCTTGGCGGAGCAATGCAGTTCAACGCGTTGCTTGCCACGATTGATACGGCTACTGGTCGAGCAACTAGGGTGGAGCCTATTCGACAGGTATGGTAGCAGCCAAAAAACAACCAAAAACTTACCAACGGCTGGCCCTAAATTTTCTTGGTGGTCTGGGCTATTTGCTTATGACTCTTGAATGGCTTTGCTTGCTAGCGTACGGCTTGCCGCGATTTTTTGACTCAGCTTTTGGAAAAATTTTGTTCCCTAAAACAGTCCAGACTACTGCGCCTGTGCCAAGCACAACCGCCAGTGCGCTGCCCGTTTCCCCGCTCATGAACGTGCTTGCTGTGGTGATAGCAGTGGCCGTTGTACTACTAGTGCTCTACTTGATATTTATGAAATACATACCCGCAGTTGCCAAAACGGGTAGCAAGGCAGTGGTGGCGGTGGCCGAGCACACGGCACCGATCATAAGCCACAAGAAAATCGAACATCTGCCGCCAAAGAAACGCCGACAGCTCACCCAGCGAATCGTTTTGTGGCTGAAGGTCGGTCTTGCAGCCATGCCGCCACTGGTGTTAATGCAGCTAGAACGAGGTAATACGTCATTTGGGCTGCAATTTTTATTGGTTTTCGTGGGCGCCATGAGCATTGCGGTCATATTGCTTGTCATAAGTCAGGCCTACCTACAGCAACGCTGGAGCATCACAAAGCTGGAGATAGAATGACCAAGCTAGACTTTAAGAAAACGCTTGGTGGTTATACGGCGTTGCATAATACATTTCAGATTATAAAGATTCCAAAGACTAAATATCTTATGATTGACGGCCACGGTGACCCGAACAGCAGCGAAGATTTTCAAAATGCCATAAAAGCCTTGTACCCCATAGCCTATAAACTTAAGTTTGCCAGTAAAGCACAATGCGGCAAAGACTATGTGGTTATGCCGCTGGAGGGGCTATGGTGGGCGGAGGATATGTCTGCGTTTACAACGGCGCGTGATAAGTCACAGTGGGATTTTACCCTGATGATTATGCAGCCAGATTGGATTACTGAGGATATGTTTGACGCGGCGACTGCGAAAGTAAGAAAAAGTGAACCACCAGTTAGTCTAGAAAAGGTACGTTTCGAGACGCTCAATGAAGGCCTATGCGTGCAGACACTACATATTGGGTCATTTGACGATGAAGCTGCCATACTTGCGGATATGCACGAAAGGTTCATTCCTGATAATAATTTTGAGATGACAGGAAAGCATCACGAGATATACTTGAGTGATTTTCGTAGAGTTGCGCCCGAAAAATTACGTACCATTTTGCGGCAGCCCATAAAAGAGCGTGCCAGGATAAAGTTTTAATAGCATGACACATAGACAACCAGACAGCACAAAATTGTTAATCAATATATTTTATGGTCTTTGTATATTCGTACAGATACTTGTTTTAGCAAAAATAGTTCCATACAACTGGGTAAATGGCGGAATGTCGACATCATATCGAGCCCAAGCAGTGCAATCGGTAGTTAGCATTGCGGTCATGGGGTTGTTGTATGTCTTTTGTCAAAAATTGTTGCACCATCGTTGGTGTAGAAAATGGCAGGTTTATTTTGTGTACGCAGTAATACTATTTTGGACTATCGGCCTCATAATGCAGCTTCTGGGCACGCACTTTGAAAGATACTGTATGTCACCGATACTTTTGCTGGGAGTAATTAGCCACATATTGTTACTAAAAAGACTTCGAAGTAGACAGTAAATACGGCACTCGCAGATTGAACTTGCTTTCAAGACCAACAAAAACACCTCAGACAAGCCGAGGCATTTTTGTTGGTCGGGGAGACAGGATTCGAACCTGCGACCCCGCGGTCCCAAACCGCGTGCGCTACCGGACTGCGCCACTCCCCGACAATTACTAGTATAGATTATAACGTACAATGGTTCGGACCGCTCCCGCGGCCACGTTCCGCGGCACCACGATTTCACGATTGAAAGCATAGCTTTCATCGGAAAGTCGTCTTGCAACCCGCCACTGGCGGGTCTTACCCAAACCGCGTGCGCTTGCCGTGGTTGCGCCACTCCCCGACAATACATTTGAAATAATGTGCAGTTCGCAAGCGAAACATTTGGCAACGATGGCTAAATCTTTCACTGCAAGAACAGAGGTGATTATACGGTATTTTGCGCCACATGCCAACACCTGCGTTCATAAAAGTGGTACCATACAGGTATCTAAAGGAGAAAAAATGGTGCACATTGCGTACAATAAGGGCAAGATTGCCACGAGCACTAGCTACAAACTGACAGTGGCGATGGCTTGCGGACTGTTAGCTGGGTTGGCAGTGGGCGCGCAGAGCAAATGGCAGTTTGCCTTGCTAACTTCGTGGGATGTTGCCACGCTTGCGTACCTGGTTTGGACATGGCTAATCATTGGCACCGTTATTTTGGCCGCCACAGTCAATTTAGTTGCAGGCCTAGGCAATTAGCATATAAGAGGTTATTGATGACGGAAATGCACAAACCAGACGAGCAGTTAGTTGCACAGCAGTTAGAATCTGCTGGGGGTGTACATACTACTGTTCGGCGGGGGCCTGTTCGGGCTGGGTTATATTCTGGAACGGGATATGACACAACGATATGGGGCGAGAACGATGCCTACTTTCCACGTACGGCTACAGGGTATCTACGTCCCGCAGAAGGTAAAGCGATTGAACTGGGGCGCAGCAAGAGGCTAACACACCATAGTCTACTGATTGTTTCGGGCTATGAAAACATTGACCGCCAAGAACCGCCGCTCTATAGAGTAACCATCCCAAGGCGTTACCGCAGACCACTTTTCGAGAGGTATGTGTTACTAGAAAGTGGTGAAACTATAGGGCAATTACACATAGCTGCAAGAGGTATTTGCGCGGCTATAACACGAAACCAGGCAGAGACTACCAATCAACGCGAGCAAGTAGAACAGGATACAGCGGAACAGGCAGCACTTAAGCGCTTATGGGATGCACGCGTCGAAGCAGCAGAACAGTATGACATGGCTTACTCCGCTACGGCGCGGTTTGACGATGAACTAGAAGCGTTATTTAGCGGTAAGGCAACAGAGTATGACCCACGCAATCGTCGGCCGCAAGATGCACCTGGCCATAAGGTGAGGCGCCGCTATTCAGATGTGTCGTTGCAAGATTCTACTATGCACGATGGAACGCACGATGGACCCATTAAGCAGCCTAGTGATGGATATCCTCAAGACGCCAGTCCAGCCAAGTATGCATGGCAGCACCCAAAACGTGCCCTGCCTGTGTTGCGTCGTTGGATAAAAGAACAAATCAGTTCAAGACTCGCGTAAGTTTAGACTTTATAATTTACTTGGTGCTAGATTGTCTCGCACCAAGAAGGGGTTTGGCGTACAATAGGTGGTAATGAATCTAACAAACATGGCTATAGCGGTAGGGGTTGTTTTTGTACTGCTATTGCTTTCTGAATGGGGCTGGCGCAAGTTTTGGCTCAAGGGTGAGGTCGGGCGCAAGTTTGTGCACATAAGCGTGGGCACATTTGTGGCTTTTTGGCCTTACTTCTTAAGTTGGACCGAAATAAGGCTTTTAAGCCTGGCGTTTTTTATTGTGGTACTCGTGGCGCTGTGGACAAAGCTGTTTCATGCCGTTGGCAGTGTGCAGCGGCCAACCTACGGCGAAATATTTTTTGCACTGAGCGTTGGGCTACTAACTGTAATTACCCAATCAAAGGGCGTATATGCTGCCGCTATTTTGCAAATGGCTCTAGCAGATGGCTTTGCGGCCATTATTGGTGGGCGTTACGGTACGCAGAACAAATACCATTTGTTTGGGCGCACAAAAAGTTTGGTCGGTAGTGCCACCTTTTTTGTTATTTCACTGGGCCTTCTCGTTGGCTACAGCCAGTTTTCAGATAACGGTTTAGCCTGGCAATTCATTTTGGGTGGGGCGCTCGGCGCAACGCTGCTCGAAAATATTGCTGCACTTGGTTTCGACAACCTGCTTGTTCCTCTGGCAGTCGGTGTTTTATTGCAATATATTGCCTAAAAAAGCGCAAGCATCTTCAACAGATATGCCGAATGGGTGTTAGGGCGTAAAATGTTACTTTTTGTAAGAATTCTTACAGTAACATTTGACAAAGCAGTGTATTAATACGTTTGATAGGTAATTTAGTGTAGGAGTTTGAGTAGTGGTGGCTACTTAAACGCCATACTTTTAAAAACGTTAAGTAAGAGGAGAATGTGATAATGAAGAACATTTGGTCAAGATTAAAAAATAGCGCTGTGGCACTATTGCTCATAGCTAGCTATGGCATGAGCGCAGCTATGCCGTTTGTGTCGACGCCGACTGTTCAGGCGGCAAAAGGCAGTGTGTTTGTATGTAAATACAGCAGTACTCCAATAGAAAATGAGGTAGCTCGAACAGTTAATAACCCAGCTCGAAATGACTACAACGTGGGGGATACGTTTGTCGATGCACAAGGCCTTTCCTATGTGTTCGCCATCGACGTCGGTCAGCCAAAACCTTCCACCACCGACTGCCCAAGGGTAACCATGCTCCCCGCCAAGCCAACCGTAACAGACCCCTGCGGCCTAAACAATGCAACATGGAATAAACCAGCCGACACTGCCACAGTTCATTGGACGATTAGTGCAAGCGGTCATCTTATAGCGTCGACAATCGGCAACTATATTTTTAGTGATGGCACTAAGACACATGACTATGGTGTCGCCAAAGATAGTGGCACGCTCTGTACTTCGGTAGTAGTCCCCGCAAAGCCTACGGTTACTGACCCCTGTGGTCTAAACAATGCAACGTGGAACGTTCCTGCTGATACGGCATCTGTTGCGTGGTCTGTAGATGCGAACGGTAATTTAATAGCTACTGCTAAAACAGGTTTTATCTTTGCCGATAATACGTATACACACAACTATGGTATCGCCGTAGATAGCGGTGAAAAATGCAAAATAGCTGTGCCCGCAACACCAAGCGTTAATGACCCATGTGGGGCTAACAATGCAACATGGAACGTTCCTGCCGATACGGCTGAAGTTACCTGGTCAATTAATGCCGATGGCAATTTAGTTGCGAGTACAACTGCTAACTACGTATTTGCAGATGGAACAACCTCGCACACTTTCGTAAAGCCTGCCGATGCTGGTGACTGTAAAGTTCCTGTGCCTGCTACACCTACCATCACAGACCCCTGTGGTCTCAATAATGCAACGTGGGATGTGCCTACGAACAGCGGCCATATTACATGGAGCGTGAACGCCTCTAATGAACTCGTGGCTACGACTGACACGGGCTATGTATTTACCGACGGCAAAACTAGTCATAATTACGGCCAAGCAACCGATAGCGGCAACTTGTGTGAAACACCGCTGCCTCCAACGCCACAAACATATGACCCATGTGGCCTCAATAATGCCACGTGGATTGTTCCTGACAATACGGCAGAAGTTACCTGGACACTCACGAACAATGGTCATTTAGTTGCGCACACGACCGCAAACTATCAGTTCCCTGGCGGGGCAGTTACCAAGGATTATGGTGTTGCTCTCGACAGTGGTAAAAAGTGTCTAATTACAGAGGTAACACCGCCAACCGCCACAGATGTTTGCGGTACTGCTTTCGACAAACTCACCTACGCCAATGGCGCAAACTACACTTGGCAACTCACGGGCTCTGTCGCTCTTGGTACGGCTAAACTTACGGCTGTTTCTACAAACAGTAACTATGAATTCGCGGCCGGCGTAAAAACAGTCTATGACTTTACCTTTACTAACGAAGCATGTGTACTTACAGGCAAATGGCTCGACTGTTCTTCGTTTAGCCTTACAATAGATAGCAATCTCCCAGAAGACACTGGTGTCTCAGTTGTCTTATATGACGCCGATGGCAATGCGTTAGATTTTGGCGTGGGCTACACAGACTACGAAATAGGTGACGATGGGTTCACGCTTACGTTAAATGGTATCGACTCGCAACTCGTTCGAGACATCAAATATTTCTATATTTTCCCCGACCAAAGCACCTCAGATGTTCAATCTAGCGAAGTAGCCTATGACTGCTGGGCAGAATCCGTTACGCCTGTAGCGCCAACTGCAACTGTTGCTTGTGGTCCAAACAACGATGTTGTCGTACTGCCTGAAGTACGCGGTGTACGCTACACACTAGGTGGCTGGGTAAACGGCAAGCAAACTGTTACGGCAACTGCTGAAAACGGTTTTATGTTCCCTGAAGGCGTGCAGACCGAATGGGTTTTGAGCGATGGAAATACTTCTTGTGGCCAGGTTTTGGGTGAAACGACTACCACGCCAAGTATCCCAAGCCCAATTAAATCAGCCATGGCAGTTCAAAAACTTGAAAATACAGGCACTAGTATTTGGCCAATCAGTATTGTAAGTATGATTGTGACAATGCTAGCAGTTGCCACCGCACTGCAACGTCGTCGTTGCGCCCAAGAGTAATAAAAACGACTAAAGTAGCAGAAGACTCCCGAATGGCGGGAGTCTTCTTTGGCTTAAACAGTATGTTATCGGCGTTTTTTGCGCTTTGGTGTTGACTTGGTTTTTCGAATAGGTGTTGATGTTTTTGTACTGCTAACAGTTACCTTGCTTGGGGTAGAACTAGCTTTCTTTGGGGTGGTAGCCTTTTTCGTAACGGGGCGCTCAGTAGGAGCGGTTTTAGTATAGGCTACAGTAGCTGGCTCGGCAGCCGCAGCAAGCGCACCCGTGCGGCGACCAATATGCTGCATAACTTGGTAGGTTGCAATGGCGGCAAATGCCCCTAGTGCAATGCCGTTAAAACTAAACTTGCCCTGCGCCCAAGAATAGTCGGCTGCGCCAATAACGAGCGCCACAGCGGCTGTCATTAGGTTAGCAGAATTGTGAAAATTAACCTTGTTTTCAACCCAAATACGGGCACCGAGTACGGCAATAAGGCCATATAGTACAGTGGTAACACCACCGAGTACGCCCATTGGCATAGTTAAAATGAGCGCGCCAAACTTTGGGCACAGGCCGAGTAGTACAGCCGTAAGGCCAGCCACAGCGTATGCTGCTGTAGAGTAAACGCGGGTAGCCGCCATAACACCAATGTTCTCAGCGTAGGTAGTTGTGCCAGAGCCGCCTCCAGCGCCAGCCACCATCGTTGCCAGACCATCTGCCATATAGGCCTTACCCATGCTATCATCGAGATTTTCACCTGTCATTTCGGCTACTGCCTTCACGTGCCCAGTGTTTTCAGCAATAAGAACAATAACAACTGGAGCGATTAAAGCAATTGCAGTCCAGGTGAATTTAGGCGAAAAGAACTGTGGTGCACCAAACCACTTGGCTGCCTGCAAGCTAGCGGCTGCCTTGGCATCTATCATATTGCTCCCCCAGGCCACTACCCAGCCCACCAACGTGCCAAGAAAAATCGAAAGGCGACCAGCAAAGCCGCGAAACAGTACGGTAATGAGTACAATGCTCGCCAATGTTACAACACCTAAAATCGGCTGGAGGGCAAAGTTTGTTTTGGCAACGGGGGCAAGATTGAGACCAATCAGGGCAACGATAGAACCCGTTACAATTGGCGGCATGAGGCGGTTGATCCACCCCACACCAACCTGCTTAACAAGTAAGCCAACTAGAAATAGTAAAAACCCCGCCGCAATTATGCCGCCCAGCGCTACTGCCATACCGCCGCCAGCTTTTGCGGCAATAACAGGGGAAATAAAGGCAAAACTCGAGCCTAAGTAGCTGGGAATACGGTTACGTGTTACAAATAAGAACAGTAAAGTGCCGATGCCCGAAAAGAAAATGGTTGTTGCGGGCGGAAAACCAGTTAGTAGCGGCACCAAAAAAGTGGCGCCAAACATGGCGATAACATGTTGCATACCTATGCCAATGGTTTGTGGCCATGGCAATCGTTCACGGGGCGCGACAACGCCCCCAGCAGGAATTTTTTCCCGCAGGGTCCATATTTTCATGGAGTCTCCTTTTGCCCCTCACAGGGCTTAGTTATCTTTCGCAGCATAACACCACATTTTTACAAGCGCAAGCACTATATTTACAACAAACGCGTAAAAATAATGTGCAATTTCAAACGAATTCAGTAGCAAAGGGCTATATTTCTACTAAAATTGCCGACTGATTTTGGGCTTGGGATTTACCACTGGCAAGCCCGTTTAAGCCTCATACCTTTACCCAACCACGAGTTTCGCACCAGTCAGCGGTGTCTGATGCTCCGCATCTGGGCAGGCTGACTGGTGCGAAGCTCGTGCAAAATAAAAACCCCTACATTTTGCAGGGGTTCATATTTTGGGGCGAATGATGGGGCTTGAACCCACGGCCTCCAGTGCCACAAACTGGCGCTCTAACCAACTGAGCTACATCCGCCACGAAGGGTAATGAGACATCCTTGCGGTTTCTCTCTTGGCACCGACAAGCGTATAGCTTCTACTCGGTGCTGCTCTTTTTCCTGCACCCAAAACAAGAGCAGAAAACAGAGGTGATTATAGGCTAAAAAGCCCTAAACATCAACCTTTTGCAGATGACTAATGCTTTATGCCGTCTTCAACGTCAAATGTTTCGCGCTTTTGGTAGTAGGCGTAAGCTTTTTCATCGGCACGTAATGGGGGTTTAGCAGCGATACTGCGCGGCCATAGGCCATATACGCGTACGGTGTTTATTTCGGCGGCGTATAAAAAAACCTCAGCCTGTATATACAGCCAAAATAACATAACGAGCACCACTGCAAATTGGGCGTTAAGGCCGCTTTGTGTCTTTAGCTGGTGGGCAATTAGGTAGCCTCCCACCGCTTGCAATATAGAAAACCCAATGGCTGCAAAGAGCGACCCTGGTATGTTTGCAAAAGGTCGTTTACGTGCCGATGAACCAAAGGTAAATAACCCCCAAAACACCACCAATAGTGTTAAAAAGCCCCCAAAAGCAAACAACAGCCGCAAAGACAGCGGGTGACTAGCACCGACCGCATAGCCAGAAAGAGCAGATGCGCCAATAAAGCCAATACCGGCATAAAACAAAATACCAAAGCTTTTTATGGTTGCTTTCGGAAAACCTGCGCGTTTCGAACGGGGCACCTCCCAAACGTGATTAAGCGCGTGCTGCACAGCGTTGGCAACACCACGGGCCCCGTAAAAAGTTATAAGTAAGCCAACCACGAGGGCGAGCCCTGTTTTGCTAGGGGCGTGAATACTATCGGCCAAGCTACTGCTCATAGCAGGGAAGTAACGCATGGCATTGTCGAGGAACTGTGACTGTAATGCGGCATTGTCGTTAGCAACTATTTGAATAACTGCCGTCGCCACAATTAAAAGCGGAAAGAGCGAAAGAAACCCGTAGTAGGCAATCAGCGCCGCCTGGTAGCCTGCCTCGTCATCGCTGTATTTTTTAATGACGGCGTATGGAAATGCCAAGAACGAATGACGCTGCTGAAAGGTATCGAGCCAAGCAATGAATCTGTCGAGAGCGTTCTTTTTGGTAGGTTTTGACATACTACTAGCCTACACGTTCACAGATAATTCTCAAAGACGGCACCGCCGACAACCCTGCTAGCGCGCTGCCTTAGCAACTTCGCGGACGGCGTTTGCTATTTCGACTACTTTGTTAATAGGCTTAGCCGCGCTTAAAAGCTTATCGGCCACTGTTTTTTCGAGTGAGACTATTTTATTACGAATGACCACAAGCGCAGTTACGATACTAGCAATCAAAATCAACATAACTGCCATAAATACGATACCAATAATATAAAATGATTGCTCTAAACCTGACATAAGGCGCCTTTCTTGAAATAATATGGTGCCCCGGGTTGGAATCGAACCAACGGCCAAAAGCTTAGAAGTCTCTTGCTCTATCCACTGAGCTACCGGGGCTTGGCTAACGAGGTAAACTATTTTGATTGGTGCGGGTGCGGAGAGTCGAACTCCGATCACCAGTTTGGAAAACTGGGATAATAACCGCTATACGACACCCGCAAGGTAAAAATGCAGCTATATAACAGAGGTGATTATAGCACATATTGAAAGATCACAAAACGCCACCCATGCAGTGCTAGAGAGTTATGCCGCGTCTCATTGTGTCTTTTGAAAGCCGATAATTTGTACACTTTTTGTCCGATCGGACAAAAAGTGTACTAAACCAAGAGGTAGTATGCGAGGACTGGAGGCGAGCAATAACACAACCGAGCTCAAACTAACTAACTAACATAACCGCCCACGAGGGCGACAATAACGCCGAGCGCAGCACAGACTTGTCCGATTACCCAAAACCGCATGGTAACTTTTGTTTTGGGCCAACCGATTGCCTCAAAATGATGGTGTACAGGTGCGGCTATAAAAATCTTTCGCTTAAACAAGCGTTTGGAGGTAATTTGCAAAAGGCTTGAACCCGCTTCAACTACAAAAACGAGGCCAATAATGGGCAGCAAAAAGACGGTATTTGTTAGCATGGCAACAACCGCCAAGGATGTACCAAGCCCAAAAGAGCCGACATCACCCATTATAAATCGGGCTGGGGGAATATTGAACCACAGGTAGGCCAGCAGGGCGCCTACTACAGTAAGGCAAAAGGCGGCAATGCCAAAGCTGGCTTGCAGGGCAGCGATGACTCCAAAAGCCCCAAAGGCACTTAGCAGTAGCCCGCCCGCTAAGCCATCCATGCCATCACTTATGTTCACGGCGTTACCTGTACTTACGACTACTAAAATAAAGAGTGGAATAATAGACCAGCCTAGGCTCACATCGCCAACAATCGGCACAAATATACTGGACTGCCCTAGTTTATAGTAAAAAAACCAAGCGGCGATGGTGGCAACCACCGTAATCAAGCCAAACTTTAAAGGTGCGCGTAGGCCTGCTACTGTGCCGCCGCTGCCACGTATGTTCACAATGTCATCAATAAGTCCAACCAATCCACCGCCGAGTAATGCGGCAAGTGGCAGCCACGTTTGGCTTCGGTTCAAGTTCCATAGTAACGTTACGATAGTAATGGCGGCGAGCGTTACTAGGCCGGCCATGAGCGGAATATGCCGCTTAATTCGCATTTTTGCGATTACCTCTAGGGTTTCCCCTGTAGTAGAGGTGCTGCGTGGCCGCTTCCAAAGCTTATGCTTGTAGGCAAAGTGTGTATAAATGGGCGTAAGGGCCATGGCAATACAAAATGCTAAAAAGCTAAGAAGAAGCATTTTACTCGTTTTATGAGAGAGTTGATCGAGTGTAATAATTGTTGCAAACATTGTTGTATAGAGACTTTCTTTTAAATGGGCCATTTTAAACGATTGAGCGTTA
Organism: Saccharimonadales bacterium (SeqCode); assembly: GCA_049293335.1. GTDB lineage: Bacteria > Patescibacteriota > Saccharimonadia > Saccharimonadales > UBA4665 > JAGXIT01. The sequence continues at coordinate 5,479 of JBATSO010000018.1, read as the reverse complement.
TGGCCTTGTGACCTCGCCCATAAGTGTATACCATGTAAGGTAGCTTCGGCTAGTAGTATTCGGCACTAGTTTGGGGCGGTTTATACAGTATGCAAGATATATCATTACCTTTTTTGATTATTGTGCGGGGGATTCCTGGCAGCGGGAAATCCCGTATAACTGATGGTTTAGTGCAGGCGTTGGCCAGCTACCCCGTGGTAGTGCTTGACCCAGATGCTATTAACTATGATAGTGCTGCGTATCGCCGGCATGTCGTTACTCAACTTGCTGAGGGTGTCCAGCCCGCCCTGCATGCTTACCGCTACCTGCGAGCGCAAGCGTATGAGGCTATTGATGCGCACCAAGTTATTATTTGGAGTCAGCCATTTACCAATCTCGAAATTTTTAACAAAATGATCGAGCGACTGCGTGTTCGAGCAAAAGAACGAGCCGTAGAGCTGCCCATACTGGTTGTTGAGGTGCAGATTGACCAAGCGTTAGCGAAGCAGCGGGTTGTCGAACGACTTCAGGCAGGCGGTCATGGCCCTTCAAGTGGGACGCTCCAAGTGCGGTTTAACGAATACGAATCATTCCACGACAAAGGCTACAACACTGTCGCCGTACAGGGCACCGACGATGTCGCTGTTTCGGTGCAGGCTGTTTTAAATAAACTTAAGTAGAAGACAGTTCAATTTGTCTACCGCCTAAAATATGCGCGGACCTCTGAAATTATCTGAGTCGGGTTTTTAGCTAATATAGTGTGGAATCCTAGGTCGCGCGCAGGCTGAATATTGCGTAGCTTATCGTCTATAAACAGCGATCGTTCGGCTGTGGTTCCCATGCGCTCGAGTGCCAAAGCGTATATTTCGGGCTGTGGCTTGGCAAGGCCTACGCGGCACGAGGCAATTATTTCGTCGAATTTTTTATAGTTACCCCCCTGCTCCAACACATTGTAGGTAGGTTCTATAACATTTGTTAAAAGTGCGGGGCGTATGCTAGCGTGCCGTGCTTCATCGACAAGTTGTAATACATTCTCATTTTTTATTAAGCCGCGCCAGGCTTTGAATTCATCAGACATGTTTTCATGAACCGTTAGATTGTATTGCTGGCGGAGTTGGTGCCAATACTCTGCTTCACTAATGGTGCCAACAATAAGTTGCCGCATGGTACCGTTATATATTTCTTGGGCTTGTTGGTCAGTTGCGCCAATTTTACGTAGCAACCCAAGCAAAAAATCATCGCCAGGGTCGTCGGCAATCACGCCGCCCCAGTCAAAAAAAATGGTGTCTATACGGCTCATGTTACAGATCGTGAAGCACGGTAATGTGTGCACCCAGCGAATTAAGTCGTTCGGCTAAATCTTCGTAACCCCGCTGAATGGTGTAAATGTTTCGCAGGGTCGAAACGCCCTCGGCTGCCATCATACCTATCAGCAATAAACTAGCAGGGCGGAGGGCAGGCGGGCAAAATACATCGGTTCGCGTAAATTTTGTCGGGCCGGTAATGTATAAGCGGTGGGGGTCGGCTAGTTCAACCTGTGCGCCAATTTTTGTGAGCTCGGTGTAGTAAATGGCGCGGTTTTCATAAATCCAGTCGTGAATGAGCGTGCGGCCTTTTACAACGCAGGCGATTGGCACAAAATAAGGCAGGTTGTCGGTGTTCACGCCAGGGTAGGGTAGCGGATGAATTTTATCGGTCAGGGCTTTGAGTGTGCCATTGTGCTTTTCAATATGTAAATCGGCCAGCTCGGACTTACCATTAGCTGCTGAGTAACGGTCGGAAACGGTGAACTTTAAGCCCATTTTTTTAAGCTTTAAAAGTTCGAGCGTAACAAAGGCAATCGGCACACGCTGAATAGTAATGGCAGAGTTCGTAACCACTGCGGCCGATATAAAAAACATTGCCTCAATGGGGTCTTCAGTGGGCGCATATGTAACATTTTTCTTAATATGCCGCACGCCGCGCACCCGCAACGTACTGGTACCAATGCCATCTATTTTGACACCGAGTTTTTGTAAAAAGAAGCATAAGTCTTGCACCATATAGTTGGCGCTGGCAAATTCTATAACGGTTTCTTCGGGTCGGCGGGCTGCGGCCATTAAAGCGTTTTCTGTGACTGTATCGCCCATTTCGTATAACGCGAAACGACCAGCAGACTTTGGTGTAACCGAAACATTGTAAACGCCACTGCTCGCCAGAATATCAACACCAAACTCTTGCAGGGCAAACAAATGTGGTTCTACCGTACGCGCGCCAAGCTTGCAGCCACCTGCATAGGGTATGTCAAATGATGTATGTTCGTGCATGAGCGAACCCACCAGCATAATAACCGTGCGGGTTTTACGGGCAGCTTCTTGGTCTAACTTATCCAGCTTCAAATGAGTTGGTCGGCGTAGCTCAAGATCGTTGCCGTTGGTCCACTTGGTTTGAACGCCAATGCTTTCTAACACCTCTAAAATACGAAAAACTTCCTCGATACGCGGGAAGTTTACGAACTTGGTAACACCGTGGTTGAGTATGCTGGCACATAGCAGCCCAACCGCAGCGTTTTTGCTGGTCTTAAGCTTAATTGAACCACTGAGTTCATGCCCGCCCTCTATCCGCAAGTTAACCGAACCGCTGCCAAGGGACACGATTTGTTTGTTTAGTGCTTCGCCCAGCCGACTAAGCGTTTCGAGGCTCAGGTTTTGTCGACCCTTTTCTATACGGTTAATAGCAGACTGGCTGGTGTTAAGGCGCTTGGCCAACTCTGCCTGGGTGAGGCCGCGTTCTTGGCGCAGACGTGCAATAAAATCACCTATTTTTTCGTTCGGATGTGTTGTCATGACTACGCATTATATCACTCAGGGTATAAAGAATACAAAAAACTACTCAAACGAAGAAACACGAGTTTCGCACCAGTCAGCCTGCTCAGATGCGCCGCATCTGACACCGCTGGCTGGTGCAGAACTCGCGACAAAGCAAAAAGGCAAAAGACAAAATTACTATATCCCCCAAGCGCGCACCAAGGTACACTAAAGGTATGATCTAGCTATTTTCTCTTTGAATTCATGTTCACACACTGCTACCAGATAAATACGTTCTAAATGTTAATGAACGCGACTAAAACGGAGGGTACTATGATAGACACGGCAATTGCAGACTTAATTACCGCAGAAACAGAGCGCGAACGCGAAGGGCTTGAACTTATACCAAGTGAAAACTATGTAAGTGCAGAGGTGCTAGATGCGCTCGGCAGCATTTTTACGAATAAATATAGCGAAGGCTACCCAGGCAAACGTTATTACGGCGGCCAGGACTGTACCGATCCGCTCGAACTTATTGCCATAGACCGCGCCAAACAACTCTTTAAGGCAGACCATGCCAATGTACAGCCCCATAGCGGCGTGCCAGCCAACGAAGCCGTGTATTATGCGTGGCTGGAGCCAGGCGACACCGTGCTTGCGATGGATCTCGGCCACGGCGGCCACTTGAGTCACGGCAACCCCATGACCCGTTCGGCCCACATTTACAATTTTGTTGGCTATAAGGTAAAAGATGTTACCACTGGCGAAATAGATTACGAGGAACTGCGCCGCTTGGCGCTCAAACACAAGCCCAAAATTATTCTGGCGGGCTTTAGTGCTTACCCACGAGAGTTGGACTATGCTAAATTTGCGGCTATTGCCCAAGAGGTCGGGCCCGATTGTCTGCTGATGGCCGATATGGCGCATATAGCTGGTTTGATTGTGGCTGGCGTGGCAAAAAACCCCTTCGATTACGGGTTTCATGTTATTACAACAACTACTCACAAAACGTTGCGCGGGCCACGAGGCGGTTTAATCTTGTCGAAAGGCACGGTTTCTACGCCGCTGAAAGCGCCCGAAAAAACCATCGAAAACATCCCGACACTCATAGACCGCGCTATTTTCCCTGGTACACAGGGCGGTCCGCACATGAATAACATTGCCGCCAAAGCGGTGGCTTTTGGCGAGGCGCTACGGCCAGAGTTTAAAACCTATGCCAAGCAAATTGTGAAAAATGCAGCGGTTTTGGCAGACGAACTTACCAAGCGTGGTTTTATTTTGGTCGGCGGAGGCACCAGCAACCACCTTATTTTGGCCGATGTGCACGCTAGTTTTGGGATCGACGGCAAAGTTGCCGAGGAAGCACTCGACAAAGTGGGCTTAAACCTCAACAAAAACTCCATCCCGAACGACACGCTGCCCCCATTTCGCCCCAGTGGCATCCGCCTAGGTACGCCCGCAATCACCACGCGCGGGCTTAAAGAAAAAGACATGGTTACCATTGCCGAGTGGATGAAGCGAGCGATCGATGCGCGCGAAAACAGCGAAGAACTAGCTAAAATTCACGCCGAAGTCAAAGCCTTTGCTCTCAGATTCCCTTTGCCGAGCGATACCCCTGCTTGCCGATGTAGCACCAACAAGGGCTCTTGCCAGTGCCAGAAGTAAACCTTTCAAACGAGCAGTATTTTGCTTTTCGGGTTGCCGTTTTTGCGATGGTTTTTGACGAGCAGGGCAGAGTGCTCTTACATAAACGGGCGGGCACAAACTTTTTGCCTGGCTATTATGATTTTCCAAGCGGACATGTCGAAAACGAATCTTTTACGGCTGCAACTGTACGCGAGCTTTATGAAGAATCGGGTTTAACGGCGCACGAAAACGACCTAGAACTCGCCTACTTAGGGATTAATGTGCTAGACCAGTCGTACATAAATGCGGTGTACCGAGTGCAAAAGTGGCAGGGCACGCCGAAAATTATGGAACCACACAAGTGTAGCGAAATGGGTTTTTTTGAGCTTAGCGCATTGCCTGCAAAGCTTACTTTAGGCGTTCGGCTTATGGCTGCACAAAACTTTCAAACTCGCCCTTTTGGTGCTCGTTTCGTTGACCTTGCTGACTACCAAAAAATTATGAATGAACCATTTGCCCTCGCCCGAAACCATACCCAGGACACGAATAGGTAGTATCTATTTTAAGATAATACCCTGCAGTTGGCAGAGAGCCTTTTCCTTACAGTCAAAACTGTAGAGTAGTACATTTTTGGTGATAGTAAAACATAAAAAGTCATGGTTTAGGGACTCTGAACGGTGGCCACTTGCAGTCGCCTGGTTGCAGCTTGCAGCCGTTTGGCTACTGGCGTATGTAGCTTCGCAAACCCCGCCCGCTTTGCAAGCAAAAAACCATGCTCTAGCCATCTTAACAGATATGGTAGCGCTTACATCGTTCGCTCAGTTTTTGTCGGGTGTTTTTTACTTATTTGTGTACCCATATACCTCGCTCCGTAAAAGACTGCTCGTGTCTACAGCACTTTTCTTTAGCCTAGTGGTTATAATCGCCACAAAACAAGGGGTTGTGAGGGGTTACATTACGCCGTAACCCCTCACTACCCCAACGCAGCTAGTGATGCGAAATAGCTCGTGGGGTTTGTGCGCCACGTAGTGGTGCACAAAGATAGTACTGTCGCGAGTGCCTGAGCGCCTTTCTCTGTCTTGCTCCCG
>JBATSO010000017.1:0-19183 GCA_049293335.1 Saccharimonadales bacterium (SeqCode) | reverse complement strand
CGGGAGCAAGACAGAGAAAGGCGCTCAGGCACTCGCGACAGTACTATCTTTGTGCACCACTACGTGGCGCACAAACCCCACGAGCTATTTCGCATCACTAGCTGCGTTGGGGTAGTGAGGGGTTACGTACGTGAAGCTTGTGTATACTGAAAAAGTATGCTATAATTGTGTAATATGTCTCACCAAAAAAACGCTATCAGTAAGGTTACTTTTCGGGATATGGGTATACCTGATTTTGTAAACCCAAATCTACCAAGTGACAATAACAAAGCAATTGCTGAGGAAGTAGGAAAACTCCCCCCTGAAGAGCTGACCCTACTTCTAGGTGAGTACGCATGTATGCAAGACGTGCAGTATCCTTCAGCGGTATTTACAGATGAGCCTGATTTCAAGAATGGCAGAGAAGCCTCTAGGCACGGTGTTAGATTCGGAAGAGTGGCAGTGTCTACAGAAAGGCATGCGCCGATAACTACCTTTGTAGCTGTTAAGCCGTATGATAAGCGCAGAGTTGACTTGGGTATGAAACCCGCAAGTGCGGTAGTGCACGACTGGGCAACGAATGAACACTTGAGTCGATTGAGTAGTGGCACTGCGTATGAGACAGCTGGTATATGGAGAAACGGGGATACATTTTTTGTCCCACAACTGCTTACAAGGTATAACGAGAGATCTACATCCCTAGATAATTACTTTAGAGCTGACCCTGCAAGGGGCGATCGGGTTTCGCCAGAGTTAATTGCACAAGCTATGAAACTCGGCCATTTTGGCTTGGGTTTGGCGCACGGTGCACGTATTACGCACGGCGACGCATTTCCTCAAAATTTTGCAACCGACGGGAGCCGTATTATTTTTAATGACACAACCACACTCCGACCATTTGGTAAGGAGGCCGGGTCAACCTTACGAAAACTCGACGAAGATGTCCAAGATTTCGTCGATGGCATGATACATCCAGACGCGAGCAGTCAACATACAAGACGGCTGTCGGTCGAGCTCCTCAAGAATCCAGCTCAGGCCGCCATTTTATACGACAAATATCTCGCAGGCGCACGCTTAGGTCGTGAGCGAGCTGGCCTGGCAGAGTCAAGGCTGATTGTTCCTGAAGATGCTCATAAACGTATGTTGGATACGGTTATACAAAAGTACGCGCATCGTTAGTGCGCCCTTGAACTCCAAATGATAATCCAGCCAAACTATTGACCCGGTTTTGGCAGTCGGGTATAGTGAGTGCTAATGCGTTGGCACTCAAACTAGAGAAGTGCTAACGCTTAGCTTAAAAGGAGGATATATGAGTGTACCTATTCAGCCGATGGCTGATTATATTGTGGCTCAAACAGAAGAAGCCGTAAACAAAACCGCAAGTGGTCTGTATATACCTGGCGGCGCACAAGAAAAGCCTACGGTTGCAAAGGTAGTGGCTGTGGCAGCTGGTGTGCACGATATAAAAGTTGGCGACCGGATTGTCTATAAAAGCTATAGCCAAACAGAGGTAAAGGTCGAAAACGAAACATTCCTGCTCGTGAAAGAAGAAGACGTCCTGGCCAAAGTCAAGTAAGGCAGATTAACATGTCACGTGTCACATGTGACCAAGCATTAACAATTTACCTGTAACGATGAAGTCCCATGGTGACATGTCAATGGCCAATGTTTGGTGACAGGTTACAGGGTAAACGCTAATCAGAAGGGATTATTACGATGGCAAAGAAAGTTTTTTACGATGAAGAGGCACGGCGGCGAGTGCTAGCTGGGGCCGAGATTTTATACAATGCAGTCAAAACTACTATGGGGCCAAAGGGTCGCAATGTGGTAATTAGCAAGTCCTACGGTGCCCCAAGCGTCACGCACGATGGTGTAACGGTGGCTAAGGGCGTAGACATTGCCGATGTAGACGATGAAACTCTGGGCTACAAGGTCGGCGCCGAACTTATTAAGCAAGCTGCCAACAAGATGAACGATGTGGCGGGCGATGGTACTACCACCGTAACAGTGCTGACTTACCACATTTTGAACGAAGCCAACAAGCTGATTGCGGCTGGGCACAACCCCATGCTGCTACGCAAAGGGCTAGAAGCAGCTGCACACGAAGTTATTACCAAGCTTGAAGGCATGAGCGAAGACATTCAGGCCAATAAAAAGCGTGTGGCAGAGGTAGCAACTATTTCGGCTGGCGATAAGACCATAGGTGATCTAATTGCCGAAGTTATGGATAAAGTTGGCCGTGATGGAATTGTAACAGTAGAGCAAGGGCAGGGTCTTGGGCTCGAGAGCGAAGTAGTAGAAGGCTTTACATTTGACAGGGGGTTTGTAAGCCCCTACATGGCAACCGATACGGCGCGGATGGAGGCGGTGTATAACAAGCCAGCCATTGTTATTACCGATAAAAAAATCTCGAGCGTGCAAGAGTTTTTACCAATGCTCGAAAAGTTGGCCCAGGCTGGTAAAAAAGACCTAGTGTTAATTGCTGAAGATGTTGAGGGGGAGGCGCTTGGTACACTTGTACTAAACCGACTGAAAGGCGTCTTTAACACCGTAGCCATTAAGGCGCCAGCGTTTGGCGACAAGCGTAAAGAAATTTTGGAAGATATTGCGATTCTTACGGGCGCGCAGGTAATTACCGAAGACCGAGGCATGAGCTTCGAAAATGTCGAACTCGATGTAGTCGGTACAGCCCGCAAGGTTATTGTTGGCAAAGACGAAACAACCATTATAGAAGGTGCTGGTTCGGTTACCGAGGTACACGCTCGAATGAAGCAAATTACTTCACAGGCGGCCAATGCTACCAGCGAGTACGACAAAGAAAATTACGAAAAACGCCGCGCTGCGCTGAGCGGTAAGGTTGCGGTTATAAAAGTTGGTGGTGCCACCGAAACCGAGATAGAGGAAAAGAAATACCGCGTAGATGACGCCGTAGCGGCCGTAAAAGCAGCATTAGTCGAGGGTATTGTGCCTGGCGGCGGTGTGACGCTTATAAATCTATCTTCGGTTGTTTCGACCAACAACGCCGATGATGCAGTGTCCGCTGGCCGTGCACTGCTGGTGAAGGCGCTTGAGCAACCGTTCCGTATTTTGCTAACCAACAGTGGGCTAAATGCCGACGAGTGGCTTCCTTTGGTCAAGAAGGCCAAGCCAGGGCAGGGCGTAGACGTCAACAAGCCCGAAAAGCTAGTGGACCTCAAAAGCGTTGGCATTGTTGACCCAACACGGGTAACGAAAGAAGCGCTGCAAAACGCGGTTTCTATTGCTGGTACCAGCATGACCATGGGCGCTTTGGTGGTTGAAGTGCCTGAACCAAAAGCCGCTGCTGCCCCAGACATGAGCGGCATGGGAATGTAGATACATGAGGCACCCCACGCGGGTTCCTGAAAGTTATAAAAACAATCTCGGAATGAATCCGAGATTGTTTTTTATTAGATACTTATTTTCCGAATGAGCGGCGGGGGCCTGAGGGGTTAGTTGGCGGGCGACGGTAGGTTAGGCCAGACCCCTGAGGAGCTTGACTGGTCATGCCTGGTTTGTTATAGCGAATGTCGGCGTTTTGCTTGTAATTTAAAAGCTGTTTTTCGGCGGCCAATGGATTGGTGCGTTTCAGCGTTTCAAATTCCATACGCTGACGTTCACTTAAGCCGCCAGGCAGGGCACCGCTTACACCAGTGTGCGAGCGATAATTTGACTGAAACGCCTCTTTGGCTTGTGTTCGCGCCTGGTCGTACAGGGCAGAGCGCTGACTTTGAGGAGATAAGCTGGTAAAAGAATCAGATGCGGTTCGGCTGGGGCGGGTAAACCCCGAGGTGCCACCAGAAGTCGAACTGCTGCCCAAAAAATCAGGCTTTATTTGCGCCCGCAGGTTGCTTTGGGCCCCGCTGGTTCCCGAGGCCTGGCTTGGAACAGGTCGAGAGGGTGGGTTACTTGGCGTGAAAGGTCTCTGTTGGCCAAACTTATTAAACATACGATTAGTTTACCATGAGGCATAGTACCTGGTAGTATTCTAAGTTCAAATCCGAATCCGAACACTATCGGAAAGATAGGATGTTCAGATGAGATTAAACAAGGTAATCGTAGAAGACCGCGACGAGATCGCTCGGTTAGATAGCAATGGTTGCGTTGGCCGTGAAATGGCTCGGTAAGTACACCGTTCGCCAGTAACTCTCAGTCAGGGCTTAGAAGACGGTAGTTGGCATGACCCAATGCAGACACCGTGACCTATGTCGCCATTCATGTATCGGCTCAGTTTAGTAGTATGTTTTGGGCAGTATGGTTAAGGTAGTATAAGAGCGCTAAGCTTAGGCATAATAAAAAAAGTAAAACAAAAAACTTAGTTTTTTCGGTCATAGTTTTGCCTCCGATGAAGATGGTGTTGCAACCACCACGAGCCTATTAACGGGGTTAAAGAGCGGGGTGCAGGTGTAAAGCGTTAACCGCGTGTCGAGTGTTGGTTCTTGCACAGACACTTCCGAAGCAGCCACAGTTCGGGTTGTAGATACCGTGTATTGATATAACTTGCCGTGGTACCACAGGCCTATTAGGTCACCAGGCGCAAGCTTATTTAAGAAGTAAAAGATCCCCCGAGGACCAGTATAAGAAAAGCGATGCCCAGCAATAACAGTGTTGCCGCCTTTGTCTGGTGAATTTGCTATTGGCAACCGCCAAGCCCCTTGGTTCAAAAGGTTAAAACTATCATGCATAGGCCCTTCAACTAGCGGGGTTTCGAGTAGCATTTTAGGAATAATAAGGCCATCGTGAGTAGAGTCGGCATGAAAGGTGGGGGCTTCTGATGGCTTTGTAATGGTTCCCGAGCTGTCTGGAGCAGTTTTTTTGGGCTCAAGAATACGGCTCGTGAGTGTTTTTTCGGCGCTGGAACTGCGGCTGTGCCACCAAAATACAACGTTCGGTAAAAAGGGCAGAGTAATAATATAGCTATTGAGTAGAATTATTAGCAGCAAAAGGGCAAGATTAGCACGCCGCCAGTTTTTATCTTTCATACGCATAGTTTAGCTTGCATAGTCCAGATGTGCTACCTACGAAGCAGACCAAAGACTAATGATTTTGCTGAATAAAATAGTTAATTTCGTTAATAACGTCTAGCAACGCTTGGGCACGGGCTTTGTCGTCTGGAATGGCTTGTGCAGCCGCGAACGCCTCTTTTATGAGGTCTTTGTTATCGGTGCTTTGAATCATCATCATGGTGGTGCGGAACTTTTCTTCGGGGGACTGCTCTAAGTGGTCAACTAGTGGGGTAAGTTCGCCCAGCGCTTGCTGCTTGAGTGCAAGTAATGATTCATCGCCGTCGTGCTGTGAGGAGGCTTGGTCGTTGCTGTCGCTGCTGAGTTCTTGGGCGACTGGTTCGCTAGAGGGTTGCGGCGCATCGGCGGAGCTTTGTGTTAACACATCGGAATCAGAGGTAGGATCATCAGAAACTGAGCCTGTGCTCGCGCCAGAAAGTGGGGCAAGGTTGTCAAGATAATCGTTCATAGAGGATGGGTCAGCGTTGGCAATGGTGGTGTCTTCTGCGGCTACATCTGCTGTGGTGGCGTCGTCTTGTGGTGGTGTTGTGCCAGTCGCCTGTGTGTCCGAACTTGTAGTAGTATCTGTTTGGTGTCCAAAAAGCATCGTGCCCCCCCTTATGTGCCTCATCCTTGTATAGTTAGACCTGCTTATGCTCTATCGTAGCAAAGATTTTACTAAGATGCTAGCGCTTATAATCATCTTGCAGGCGCACAATATCGGACTCTTCTGAGGGATATTTGGCATTGGTGTGCTGCCAGATTTCGGCAACGAGTGTGTAGCCACTTGGCAGCGCAACTAGTCGGTGTCTTTCGCCTGTTGCAAATTGTACGATGTCGTCTGGCTCGGCGTGGTGAACCTGGCCCTCATTGTCGGAGTGGCTGCGGTGGTAGCCGCCGTGGGTCAAAAAACGCCATCGCTCGGCCCGCCGATTGTGGTATTGCCAGCTAAGGCGTTGGCCGGGGCAGACAACAAGAATCTTAGGGCTTAACACCAAATTTTTACGGCCAAGTCGTGCCTCGATAGGGTCGAGCCCTGGGAAAAATTCTTCCAAAAACCTGTCTGCCTCGCTGTCATCAATACGGTAGTAGGCGCCCCATGGCTTGGTTTCGTCTATTTCTGAAAAGGTATAGTGCAGCTCTCTTTCCAGGGTTTCTTTGATTCGTTTTAGCGCAACTGATCGGGGCGTTTCTTTGACGAGGGTCGGTAGGTATTTTGCTATAAAATCATCAAACTTTAAGTAGACTTCTCTTGCTTTCAGTTTATTTTTTGTGCCGCGGGCGCTCGTATCTAGCAGATCTTGCCCGCCCAGTAGGTCGCGGATAAATCGCCGTAATTTCCAAACAAAAAGCTTGAAAGGGGTTGTGTTTTTTAGCTCGACAGATTGTAATTTTTTAACACTATGATGCATGGAGGCAGTATAGCAAAATGTGGTGTCGAACGTTCTTAATCTGACGGGTGGGCTGTAAAAGTGCCGTTCCTCTCTGTTATACTTAGCTATAGTATGAAGCAGGAGCTGGAACAAGCGGTTACGGTGGCCGTGAAAGAGTTATTCGGCATTGAGGTGGCGGTTGAGCTTACGCGGCCAGAGGTACAATTTGGCGACTATGCAACCAACGTAGCACTTCAGCTTAGTAAACAACTTGGCAAAAACCCGCGTGAACTAGCGCAAGTACTAGCGGATACACTGCAACAAAACAATGCGGTTAGTGAGGTCAGTGTTGCGGGACCAGGCTTTTTGAACCTGCGATTATCGGACACCGCACTCCACACCGCGCTGTATACTGAACCACCGAAGCCACTTCTGGGCCACACAATCGTAACCGAGTACTCCGACCCAAACCCATTTAAGGTGTTACACGCTGGGCATTTTTATACCAGTGTTGTGGGGGATGCTATTTCCAACTTGTTGCAGCGAGCGGGTGCGCAGGTGCACCGTGTTAATTTTGGTGGTGATGTGGGCTTACACGTGGGTAAAACTATGTGGGCAATCATTGACGAGTTAGGCGGGGAATTCCCCGAAAAATTGAACACCATTCCTGAGGCTAAACGCTCTGAGTGGATGGCAAAATGCTACGTACGCGGTACCAATGCGTATGAAGACAACGAAGCAGCAAAGGCAGAGATTATTGCTGCAAACAAGCGAGTGTATGCAGTTCATAGCGGTAACGACCACGACACAGCTTTTGCGCAAATATACTGGACGTGTCGGCAGTGGAGCTACGATTATTTTAACGACTTTTATGCCCAAATAGGCACCAGTTTCGAAAAGTATTACCCCGAAAGCCAAACGGCAGGAATCGGTCTTTTAACAGTGCGCGAACAGCTTCAAAAAGGTGTTTTTACTGAAAGCAACGGCGCAGTGGTGTTCGATGGTGAGGTCTATGGTTTGCATACACGGGTTTTTATAAATTCCGAAGGTTTACCGACCTACGAAGCCAAAGATGTAGGTCTGAGCATAAAAAAATGGGAAGATTACCATTTTGATAGCTCAGTTATCATTACGGGCAACGACATTACCGAGTACATGAAAGTTGTGCTGAAGGCAATTGAGCAGTTTGAACCCGAGTTAGCTCGCCGCACCAAACACCTAACGCATGGCAACGTGAAACTAGCTGGCGGGGTAAAAATGAGTAGTCGCAAAGGTAATTTTTTGCGGGCGGTCGATGTTATTGCGGCTGCAACCGAAGCAAGTCTAGCCGCTAACGAACACGCTCAAGACTCAACCGTGCTTGCGGCTATTAAATATTCGTTCCTTAAAAACCGTATTGGCGCCGACATTATTTTTGACCCTAAAGAGTCGGTTGCTATTACTGGAAACAGCGGGCCTTACCTTCAGTACGCCCATGCGAGAGCTCGAAGTATCCTCGCGAAGCACCAAGCGCCAATGGCCAATGGCCAAACAGATTCCAAACCCCAGGTTCAAACAGTTAATTTCCAGCCCGATGAACGCCTGCTGGCATGCAAAATAACCGAGTATGCAGAAGTGTTACACAAAGCCACAACCGAATACATGCCGCATCACATCTGTACGTATCTGTATGAACTAGCCCAAGAGTTTAACCGCTTTTATGAAAACAACCGTGTAGTTGGCGATGAGCGTGAAGCGGTGCGGATACGTTTGGTCGAACGCTACGCCGAAACATTGCAAAGTGGGCTTGAACTGCTGGGCATTCATGCTCCCGAAAGGATGTAAAATGTACCCCGAGCCGAATGAGCAACTGACCTACCAAACAGACACCGAGGCGTACTTTTTTACGCATGCCTATGACCCGCTCAGTAACTGGTCGGCGCATGCCGTGGAGCTGTGGGGACAGGTGTTCCCGACGGTGGAGCATGGGTTTCAGTGGCGGAAGTTTCAAGCCCATGAACCAGCTATTGCCAGCGCAATTATGCGGGCACCAAGCCCCTGGGCAGTTTTGCAAATTAAGAAGACCCAGGGCGACGGCAAAATGCCGCCCGATTGGCACCAGCGTCGCGTTGATGTAATGGAACAGTTATTGCGAGCCAAGGCGGCGCAAAATGAGGATGTACGCGAGTGTTTACGCAAAACGGGCGCCCGGCGAATTGTCGAAAACTCACCCGTTGATAGCTTTTGGGGTTGCGGCCCCAGCGGTGATGGTGAGAACATGATGGGAGAACTATGGATGAAAATACGGAAGGAGCTTGCTTAGAATGACCGATAAGTTAGTTGAAACGCACGATATGGACGGCGCGAAGGTAACGATTCGTCAAACCAAAAAACAGGCTGAAAGTGCCAGCCACCCGCATATAACAGTATTGCTCGACGATTCGCAAGACGCGGTGCGCCAAAAAGTTGGTGGCTTTGTGCAGTTTTTGCGCGAAAAGGCAGTGGTTGGTTTGGCGGTAGGGTTTATCGTGGGTCAGCAGGCACAGGGGCTCATAAAGCAGCTTGTCGATAGTTTTATAAGCCCCTGGATGAACATACTAGTTGGCTCAAAACTACAAGACCGCTTTTTTACGCTGGCAGGCGAAAGGTTTGCCTGGGGCAAGTTTGTGTATGTGCTGGTTAACTTTTTATTTGTGCTGCTCGCAATTTACGTGATAATCAAGTTCTTTAAGCTTGATAAACTCGATTTGCCAAAGGCAGAAGCCAAGAAGAAAGGGAAGTAGCCATGAAAGCTAGTCTTGAGGGGGATTATTTGGTTATTCAGCCTGAAGGCTTAGAAAAACTATGGTCGCTCTGCGGTGGCCTACGTGTGCCGCGCGCGGCTGTTACAAATGCGCGGTGGGAAGAGCGGGCAACATTTACAGCCAAAGAAATCGGCCTGCGCGTGGGCACAGGCTTTCCAGGCGTGCTGGTAGCGGGCTGGTTTTTTAGCAAAGTGTGTGGCAAATCGTTTCTTTTTCTAACGCGGCCAACCTACCGCTGGCGCAAAATGGAACTCGAGGCCGCACATGTGCTCAGCCTAACGCTCACTAACTTCTCCTGCGACACCATCCGCCTGACTGTCCACGACAAGCTCCTCGCAGACTCCATTCTCCGCTGGGCTAAAGTTTAATGCAACAGAGGCAGCACGAAGCTCAACTATTGACTTAAAGTTTAACTTCATGTTAAACTTTAACGTATGACAACGATTACCGCAGTTGAACTACGAAAAAACATGGGCGAAATTTTCCGCCGGGCGGCAGCAGGCGAAGAGTTTTCGGTAACATATCGGGGAAAAGACCAGATTGTTTTTTCACGCAAGAAGCAACAACACAGGAAGTCTGAACTATCTGGCCTTGATAAGTTTCTGGCCGCCCCGAGAAAACCATCTGGACTTGACCCAGACAAATCTTTCAAGGAGCTTTACCACGAACACCTCGAAGAGAAGTACGGCAAATATGCCCACAAGTAATACCGGAGGCGTATTTTTTGATGCAAATGTGGTGCTGGAAATTGTTGGCCAACGTCGTTACGCCAAAGAAGCACAACAGGTTATGCGGGAAAACCCTGGGCTGCTTTCAGTGTCAGCGCTCACGGTACATTTGGTCGTGTACTTTGGTACGAAATCCCATTCGGTGCAATCGCTGAAAGATTTGCTCTCCGATTTCGAGGTAGTAGGCCTCGAACCGAGTGACGTTGCGTGGGCGTTTGACCATATGGTGAAAAATGATTTCGAAGACGCGCTGCAGGTGTCTGTGGCGCTCCGCGCAGGTTGCGAGGTATTTTATACCTTCGACCGCAACCTATACGCCGCCTACAAACACCTCCCAAACCTCAAAATCAAACTCTTGGTCTAACGTGCGTCAAGGACGGACCCTGACGCAGCCAGATATGGTTAGTTGGCGCTAGCACTCTTCGTGGTGTTTGTTGCCCCAGGCGGCCATGCTGCGCAGAATGGGGATGAGATCGCGGCCTTTATCGGTTAAGGTGTAAACAGTGCGGGGGGGTACCTCGGCAAAGGTTTGTTTGGTAACAACACCATGGTTTTCGAGGGCTTCGAGGCGCTGTGTAAGAGTACGGGGGTTGACGCCCCCAACAGATTTTTCGAGCTCACCGAAACGCTTGGGGCCAGTGTATAGATCGCGAATGATTAGAGCGGTCCATTTTTGGCCAATGACGCGCAGTGCCGAGGCAATGCACCCAATTTTAGGTTCGATATTTTGTTGGGTAGACATAATACTTTACTTTATATAGTTACAAACGTATACTAACTATATAAAGTATATCATAAGAGGGGAGAATACATGAAACTAGGTATAATTATTGGCAGTACACGCGAGGGCCGTGCAACAGAAGCAGTTGCAAAGTGGGTTATAAACGCCGCAAAAAATACCGAAAAATTTGAGGTAGCTACGCTAGATCTCCGCGACTACCCCATGCCATTTTTCGATGAACCAACGCCACCTGCCTACAACGAAAACCGTCAGCCAGCACCAGAGGTGCAAAAATGGCTCGAAGCATTGGCTGCGCAAGATGCATTTATATTCGTTACGCCAGAGTACAACCACTCTATGCCCGCAGTCGTAAAGAATGCCGTAGACTACGTCGACACACAGCTTAAGGGCAAACAAGCCCTAATTGTGGCTCACGGCCCAAGCAGCGGCGGCAGTGAAGCGGCAGCCCACCTGCGGGCAGCGCTGACTAACACCATAGGCATGACTGTCGTTGAACCAGATGTGTGTATGCAGACTATGGTAGCCATGGGTGGTGTGTTCGACGAAAACGGCACGTTGCTGCAAGCAGACAACGACTGGACCAAACAGCTCGAAATCGGCCTGGCGAAGCTCGCCTAATACTGCTCCGCCGAAGTTTGCTAATAACTTACTCGTACGCGTAAGTTATTTATAGAAACGATGGGGCTAAACCCAAAAAGCTGACCCACATGCACTTTTTGGATGTCATCTTGAGCAAAGTCGAAAGATCTCAGTATGTTTGCACCTAACGAGATCCCTCCACTTCGGTCGGGATGACACGGGAGTAAAAAGTGCATGTGGGTCAGCCCTAAAAGTGTGCGTGGGTGGTATATACTCTATAGATAATGAGTGAGATCAAAAAAAAGCCGCTGCCGACACGGTTGCTCTGGGTAGATTTAGAAATGACAGGGCTGGACCCGACTGAAGATGTTATTTTAGAAATTGCCGCAGAGGTAACCGACTTTGAATGCAACACACTTGCCAGCTACGAAGCTATTGTGCAGCAACCCCGAGAGGTCGTGGTTGACCGCATGCAAAAAAACGCCTGGTGGCAAAACTACCCCGAAAACCGCGATGAATTTATACGCAAAACTGCCGACGCCGCCATTGCAAAACCAAGTTATCAGATTGAGTCAGAGCTGATTGCGCTGCTTGAGCAGCACTTTGGCGCTGAACCAGCCGTACTGGCAGGGAATAGCATTTATAACGACCGCAAGTTTATTGCGCGGTACTGGCCGAGCTTTGACCTGAAGCTGCACTACCGCATGCTCGATGTCAGCGCCTGGAAAGTGTATATGCAGGGCCGTTACGGGGTGAACTTTGAAAAAAAAGAAGTGCACCGCGCGTTTGATGATATTCAGGCGAGTATCGCCGAGCTGCAACACTACCTAGAGTGGTTCAAGCATGGCAACGAAGTTTAAAGCCATTTTGTTTGACCTAGATGGTACGCTGCGCGATACAATTGATGTTATTTACGATGCGCTTGAGCATGCTATTGAGTTTCATACGGGTAAGCGCCCAGGCCGCGAGGTAATTGCCCCACACATTCACCATCATACAGCAGTGCATGCAGCTTTATTGCCCGAAGTAAGTCTACGCGATTGGGAAAAGACGTACTATGAAAAAGTTGAACAAAAACGTGATGAATGGATGTTGTTCCACCAAACAATAGAAGTGCTCGAGAGCCTGCACGCGAAGGGCTATGCGCTGGCGATTGTGACCTCGGCTCGCCAAGACACCTCCGAAGAATTTTTAAAACAAAAGGGTATACACAGCTTTTTTGCCTCAATTTCGGGCATGCGTGAGGGCGTGAAGCCAAAGCCCGCACCAGACCTGGTACTGCGGGCGCTCGATGAGATTGGCTGCGAGCCAGCCGAGGCACTGATGGTAGGTGATATGACCGTTGATGTCACAGCGGCTCACGCCGCAGGAGTGCAGTGCGTGGGGATAACGCACGGTTTTGGCTCGCGCGAGGAACTAGAGGCTGCGGGAGCCGACTTTATTATTGATTCGCTTGGCGAACTAGAGAACTATCTAGATTCTTAATAAAAATGTATTCGCCTAAACTGCTGGTGCTATACTAAAGGAACCATGTATCGGCTTTTTGGGAAAAAACGTCGGCGAATATCTTTTAGCATTACTTTGTTGAGTGTGGCTGTGGTTGTCTGTGGTGCTTGCGCTGCGGCCTGGAAGTTTGTGCCATCGCCCCCGCGCCCTGTGCAGCCCGTGAAGGTCGCGGCATTAAGCGCCCAGCCCCGTTCACTTTCGTCGAACACTATGTTCTTTGGGAATATTTACTTTAGTCGCTATGTGAACGATTGGTCCATGGCCAGCCCGCTAAAATTTGCCTATCCGTTTTCGCGGCTCAACGAGTTTGATCGCCCGAAATACGACGCATGGATTGCCGGGCTGGAATGTCCAACGGTGGCGGGCTTGCAACAGACTTCGGCTCAAGAAGACGCCACACTGTCGTTTAACTGTAATCCGCAGTATTTGCCTGAGGCGGCCAAATGGTTTACGGCGTTTACCTTGGCCAATAACCACACCGATAATCAAGGTGCCGCTGGCTTTGCCGAGACTCAAAAACACCTAGACGAAAACAAAATTCAGTACTTTGGGCACCCCGACCCGAGGGAGTTGAATGACCTGTGTGATGTTACGTCTTTGCCAGCACGCGTCACTGATACAGAGGGCAAGGAAACCAAAGGTATGCTGCCCGTGGCGATGTGCGGCTACCATGGTTTTATACGCTTGCCACAAGAAGACGCCTTGGCAGTCATGAAAAAATATGCGCCCTACATGCCCGTTTTTGCGCTGCCACACGCGGGCAAAGAGTATGTGGCCAGCCCCGATGAAATCAAAACCAAGCTATACCGCAGCATGATCGACAATGGGGCAGACATGGTGATTGGCGACCATCCGCATTGGGTGCAAACCACCGAAAGCTACAAAGGCCACCCTATTATTTATTCGATGGGCAACTTTATTTTTGACCAACAGCTTCGACCAGAAATGACGCGCTCGGCAGGCATACAGGTGCTTTTAGAGGTTAAAAATGCCAACCCCACGTTGCTTAAAAATTGGCTAAAGCTTGGCAAAAGCTGTGCGGCATATCACGACACCTGCTTAGAGCAGGCCGTGCAACAAAAGCTCACAAAGCTACCTTTTACGTATAAACTAGGCGTTGTTGGTACCGACGATTACGAAAAAATAGTCAAACCCGCCTCGGCAGAGGTACAAGCCAGCATATTACAGCGCATGAACTGGTCGCAAACCGTCAGCCAGTTGCAAGCACCCTACTCAGGCTTGTAAACTACCACGTATGACACATAAAGAGGTCGAGGATTATTTGCTTACCATGCCAAATACTCAGCTAGAGTATCCATTTGGCGACAAAGTTGCCGTGTATAAAACGGGCACTAAAATGTTTGCTTTGATTGCCGAGGGCAAGGAGCCCATAAACTTGAGTCTGAAGTGCGACCCCCAGCTTGCCATCGTGCTGCGTGAAAAGTATGAAACAGTGCTGCCTGGCTACCACCTAAATAAAAAGCACTGGAACACGCTGGTGTTAACTGGCCAGTTGCCCTGGGAAGAAGTGCAGGCACTAATACGGCATAGCTACGACCTTGTGGCAGAAAGCGCTTAATTATTTTGGGCTTGCGCCTGACTTAAGAGCGTTTTACCTGAACTGTAGCTTTCGCTTAGAATCTGTTTTAGGGCTTTATTTTTCGTTTGCTGGAAGCTTTTTTGTAGATCAGTCAGATAGCTTTGTAACTGGGTTGCCAAGACTTTTCCAAGAGCACTATCGTACGTGCTGGTTGCTTTTGCGTCCTCTAAAACTTTATCGGTTGCAGGGTCTTGTGTAAGAGCAAGTAGTTTTTCATTTGTTTTAATTTTGCGGGTCGTCATATAGGTAAGAATTTTGCGCTGGCTTGTACCAATGCTGAGGTCGACATTGTAGGCTAAAATCTTGGTGTCTTCGGAGGTGGCCTGTCGCTGCCCCTGTGTGGCTATGCGCATGAGCTCTTGTTGTTGCTGCGCAATGCCAAGAACAGACTGCGAAGTATCGCCCTTGGGTAGCATGAGTGAAACAATTACACCAACGAGCACTACAAGCAAACCAATAGCACCAACGATGATAAGTATGTTTTTAGGCGACTTTCCACCACTTAGCAAAGGTCTTTTTACCTCTGGCTTGGGGGCAAGCATAAAATCGTAGGGATTCTGGCTAGGCTGTGGCTTTGGGGCTTCGGTGGGTACGATACTACCAGCGGCAGGGACTACGCCAGGGGCAACTTGGGGGCTAGGAGCAGCCGGCGGAGGAAGCATATCGTTTGGATTCATCATGCTTATGGTACGGGAGTTAGGAGCCATCAGTCAATAGCAAAGTGTCACAAAATTGACAATTTTTCACTAGTATGCTACTATCGTTTATGTAAAATCAAGATAAAAAATGTCAGAACAGTATACGCAGTTACCAGATAAGTTAGACATCAAGGGCATGGATGCCCCAACGTTTTTGTGCAGCCTGATAGCGGTACATAATGTGGTTGTGCCAGATGAAGTTGCTGGCGATTTCGATGGCGGGAAAAATCAAATGGCCACTGGGTATGGGTTTCCAAGGCCGGAAGATAAGATTGCACTATTAGGTTATGCGCTAGAGAAGGCAAAGCTAGCTCAGGATCCACACGATGCCGCACTCGTAGTGGCTGGTTCAATACCCGTTATACATCCATGGGCTGAGGGCAACGGTAGAACAAGTCGAGCGCTGTATCGCCATCTTGCGAGGAGCGCACCGATTGTACCAAAAGAACTGAACCGGCATGCACGTATTCTCGGAGTAGATGAAGAGGCTCGTGCCGAGATTGACCTGGGAAGTGTTTGGGGTTCAGGCAGCACACTGTTCCTACTACGCGAGGAACTCATATACAAACGTTCTGACATACCATACCTACCATATAATCGGCAAAGAGTAAGAGTTATGGGGTCAGATTCAGATGGCGTTAAAAATACTCACGACTCTTTGTCCGCAAAGGAGTCGATAGGCTTAGATGAAGAAGGTGTTGAAGATATTTCGAATGCCATAGGAATGGGCGAGAAAGGTATAGCGAGGACAGATTCGCACGCGCTTAAATATGCACTCGTTGCTACTCTTTCTGGAGACGAATTAAATAGCATATCAACCTATAAAGGTGATATTCAGATAGCCGATCTGCGTAAATTTCTGGAAACTGCACCTTCTGAACAAAAGAAAATATTTTGTGCGAATATTTGGGAATATCGAAAATTGGCTGCGTTGGTAGCTATAGATATATTGTCTGATGACTTTGGGGCTGTTACTACGGTAAAAGATGGCGAGAGACAAGTAAGCTTTCGGGATTTATTCCTTGAGCAGTCAAACAATTTCAAAAAAGCTACCGCACATGGGGCAGGCGCTTTGGCTCTCCAATAGGCTTCTGCTTGCGAGATGTTCTAGAGTGCTAGATACTTACTAGCATATGGATGCGAAGGAAGATATACGGGCGAAGCTGGCCATAGAAGATGTTGTGGCTGAATACGTGCAGTTGAAGCGGGCGGGGCGTAACTGGAAGGGCTTAAGCCCCTTTAGCGCCGAAAAGACACCGAGCTTTGTAGTTAGTCCTGATAAAGGCATTTGGCATGACTTTAGCAGTGGCCGGGGCGGCGACATTTTTTCGTTCGTTATGGAAATGGAAGGCCTAGATTTTAAAGAGGCTTTGGCAGTGCTGGCGAGGCGCGCAGGGATTGACCTAGAACAATACCGTCAAGAAGGTGTGCGAGGTCCGACCTCGCACACTAAAGAACGGCTGTATGAGGCGAACGAGCTGGCGACGCTTTTTTATCAGCAACATTTTAAAAAGAGTAAAGTTGCCTATGAATATGTGCTGGGCAAACGAGCTTTTACTAAGCAAACAGCGCTAGAGTGGCGGCTTGGGTATTCACCGAACAACGGCTCGGCACTACTCGACTTTTTAAAGCGCAAAGGCTTTAGCGAAAACGAGCTGAAATTAGCCGGTCTGACGAGCCAAAATTACAGGGGTGGGTTGCAAGACATGTTTCGCGGTCGGCTGCAAATACCGCTGTGTGATGCACAGGGGCGGGTAATTGGTTTTACCGCGCGGTTGCTCGATGATGACCCGAAAGCACCCAAATACATCAATACCCCAAGCACGCCTCTGTACGATAAAAGCCGTCATGTCTATGGGCTGCACCTGGCAAAAGAGGCGATTCGCAAGTCGAAGTTTGTGGTGCTGGCCGAGGGTAATCTAGACGTTATTGCCAGTCATCAAGCGGGCGTGCGCCAGGTGGTGGCCACGGCGGGCACGGCGCTGACTGAACCGCATCTTAAGACGCTGAGTCGACTAACAGGCGATGTTCGGCTTTGTTTTGACGCCGATAAGGCGGGGCTGGCGGCAACCGAGCGGGCGATACCAATTGCGGCGAAAGTGGGCGGCGTACAGCTAAGTATTGTGACTATACCGAGCGGCAAAGACCCCGACGAGCTTGTGCGGCACAACGTCAAAAAATGGCAAGAAATTATTGAGCAGCCGCAGTACGTTGTTGACTGGCTAATCGACCGCTACACGGCTACGCTCGATATCCAAACGGCCAGCGGCAAGCGAGAACTGAGTAGCGTGGTACTGCGGGTAGTTCGGCAGTTGCCTGACGAGGTTGAAAAAGACCATTACCTCGGGGTGCTGGCGGGCATTTTGCAGGTGAGCAAAGAGGCGCTTATTAGTAAGCTCGCCAGCGGCCCAGACGAAACAGCGCCGGTGCGCAGGCGATCGTACGAGGCAAAAAATCAGCAAGCGATTGACCGTGCGCTGGTTGAAAAGGAACGCATAGAGGAGCACCTAATGGCTTTAACGCTCATGCAACCAAAACTTCGTGGCCACCTGTATACCCTGAAAGCCGAGATGTTCAGTAACGATAAATCTAAAAACGTGTTCGAATTTTTGAGCGAGCACCCCAACTTCGACGGCACAGATGCGGCGGAGGTGCAAAAAATCGCCGAGTATGGTAAAATATTGTCATTAGTCTACGAGACGCTGTACCAAGATATTGAGCCGCTCGAACTTGCCAGCGAAGCAAGCCGATTGCAAGCCAAACTGGTCAGGCAATATGTGAGAATCCAAAAACAAGCGCTTGTCGCTGCACTCCAAACAGCAGAACCAAAAGAAGCCGAGCGACTACTCGCGCAGGCTCGAGACCTCGATACATTATTACGAACCGAACAAGGAGGCCCAACCAGTGGTACCAAAGAATGAAGACCCCAAAGTAAAGCTTTTGCAGCTAAAAACCGAGCTAATTGAAAAAGCTAAAAAGGCTGGCACAATTGACGCCAAAGATATTACCGCCAAAATTGCCGACACGCCCGAGCACGTCGAAATTTTAGACGCGCTCTACACCGAACTAACCGAACTTGGCATAGAAGTTACGGTGCCAGAGGAGCCAGCAGCGACCGACCTAAGTGACGAATGGCTAATCGAGGAAGAGGAAGAAATTGTTCTAACTGACCAGACGTACCTAGACGACATTGCCGATGATTCAGTGCGTTTGTACCTACGTGAAATTGGTAAAATTCCGCTGCTTAATGCTGAAGAAGAATTGGCACTGGCTAACCGCGTGGTGGCAGGCGACAAAGACGCCAAAGACCAGATGGCCGAAGCAAACATGCGCCTGGTGGTTTCGATTGCCAAGCGCTATGTGGGGCGTGGCCTTGACCTACTAGACCTTATACAAGAAGGCAACACTGGCTTGCTACGCGCCGTTGAAAAGTTTGATCCAGACAAGGGCTTTAAGTTTAGCACCTACGCAACTTGGTGGATTCGCCAGGCAATTACCCGCGCCATTGCCGACCAAGCCCGTACCATCCGCATTCCCGTACACATGGTAGAAACCATCAACAAGTTGCTACGTACGCAGCGCCGTTTGACGCAGGAATATAACCGCGAACCTACCAACGCCGAAATTGCCAAAGAAATGGAAATCGACGAAGCTAAGGTCGAACACATTATGAAGATTAAGCAGGATATTTCGAGCTTAGACGCGAGCATTCGTGACGATGAGGAAGAATCAGTGCTGTCTGACTTTATCGAAGATGAAGACACCATTACCCCTGAAGAATCAGCCACCGGCCAGCTTTTGAAAGAGCAAGTTAAAGACATGCTGGGAGCGCTCACAGAACGCGAACAAAAGATTTTGAAACTGCGTTTTGGCCTAGAAGACGGCAAGCAGCATACACTGGAAGAAGTTGGGCAAGAGTTTAGCGTTACCCGCGAACGTATTCGTCAAATAGAAGCCAAGGCGCTCGCCAAACTGCGCAAGCACAAAGACGCCCGCAAACTGCACGACTATATTAAATAAGCCTTGCGATTTTAGCTGGGCATAAGGTAACCCCAGCTCGACCTAACCTTCCAGTAATAACACCTTGGGCACCCGAATATGGGGCTTCTTTGGTTGTAATTGGTAGGCAATCAGTCCGGTAAGTAGGTTGACACTAAAGTTGGTGATGCTTCGA
>JBATSO010000016.1:0-26385 GCA_049293335.1 Saccharimonadales bacterium (SeqCode) | reverse complement strand
ACACTAGTATAGGCTGACCAGAGTCAGGAGTCTATTGTCAAAACGAGAAAACCACTTGAAAACAATAATTACAACACCTAGGAATTTGTTATGAGCGCTGTAACCTTCTGAACAAGTCTCTCCAAGTGCTCTGGGCTGTCGGCTTCGGC
The DNA here is from genome assembly GCA_049293335.1 of Saccharimonadales bacterium (SeqCode). Lineage (GTDB taxonomy): Bacteria > Patescibacteriota > Saccharimonadia > Saccharimonadales > UBA4665 > JAGXIT01. The sequence continues at coordinate 26,236 of JBATSO010000016.1, read as the reverse complement.
GTTGAGGCGCATAACGGGTTCGGTGTTGCTGGCGCGTACGTTGAACCACGTGTCTGGGCCAACTTCTACCGTCAGGCCATCGAGCGTGCTCTGCTCTTTATCTGCAAAAGCCTCCTTTAGTCGCGCGAGGGCTGCATCTTTGTCTTCGACTACGAAATTGGTCTCGGGAATAGTAGGGAAGTGGGTGTACTGCTTGCGAAGTTCAGATAGCTTTTTGCCGCTCAGCCCAGCTACGTACAGGCCAATCACTGCGCCAATCAGACCAGAGTCGGCGTACCAGTTATCACGGAAGAAGAAGTGGCCGCTGGCTTCGCCGCCAAAAATAGCGTCGACTTCGAGCATTTTGCGCTTAATGTTGGCATGTCCAACGCGCTCGATTACGGCTTCGCCGCCTGCGGCGGTAATAACGGCAGGCACGCTGCGGCTATTGCGCACATCGTAGACGATTTTCGAACCAGGATGTTGAGCCAAGAAATAATCGGCCATCATGGCGCTCATAACACCGCCCGTCAGCACTGTGCCAGTTTCGTCAACCAAAAAGGCGCGGTCGCCGTCACCGTCGAACGCGGCACCGCCGTCGAGCTTCTTTTCTTTAATGACGGCTATCATATCGGCCAAGGTTTCAAACTTGAGTGGGTTTGCCTCGTGGTTCGGGAAGGTGCCGTCCAGCTCAAAATACATTTCCTCGACTTCCCAGGGCACGTAGGGCTCAAGTTCGGGGAAGATCTTGCCAGCCATGCCATTACCCGCGTCAACGGCAATGCGCATTTCTTTCAATTTGTCGGTGTCTATGAACGACAGCACGTGTTCAATCCACCCTTCGGCAATGTCTTGCTGTGTTACCGTGCCCTCCGTTTTAGCTGGGTTGGCGTATTCACCACTGATAACTTTGTCTCGGATGTCAAACAAGCCACTTTCGTGGCCGATTGGTTTTGCTTGCTCGCGGCATAGTTTAATCCCGTTGTCTTTACCTGGGTTATGGCTGGCAGTTATCATGGCGCCGCCAGCGAGGTTCATCGAACCAACTGCGTAGTAGATCATGTCTGACGTGACTTGCCCAATGTCTATAACATCGCGGCCCTGTTCGGTTAGGCCTGCAATAACTGCGTCTGCTAGCGCTCCAGAGTCGGGGCGCATATCTCGGCCTACAGCTACAACACCGGGGTCAAGCATGTCTGCCAGCGCCTTACCAATCCCTTTTGCAACGTCTTCATTCAGCTCAGTACCAACGGCACCGCGAATATCGTATGCCTTAAAAATCCCGCTTATATCGCCCATAACACCTCCTTGCTTCAAACTATAGTATACCGCTTGTCAGCAAACCTGTATAATTGCCCATATGAAAATAACCATTATTAGCGGCTACTTTAACCCACTCCATGGTGGTCACCTCGATATGATCGAAGCGGCCAAAAAAATGGGCGACAAACTTATTGTAATTGTAAATAACGACAAGCAACAGCTCTTAAAAAAAGGAAAAATTATTCTTGACGAACAAAATCGTTTGCGTCTAATGCGTGCGTTGCGTGATGTTGATCATGTGGTTTTGTCGATCGATGAAGAACTACCAGTCATTAAGACGCTAGAAATGATTGCCGTTCAGCATCCTGGTGATGAATTGGTGTTTGCTAACGGTGGTGACCGTGACAGCGAAAAAACAATTCCGGAAGCTGACATTTGCCGGCAATACAATATAGAAATGCGTTTTGATGCTGGACAGGGCAAGCCAGACTCTTCCACTCGCATTAATCGCGCAACTGGTCACGAAGTAGAATAAGCCCTGGGCTAGGCTTGCTTTAGCGAACATTATTCCACGGTGACGGATTTTGCGAGGTTGCGGGGGCGGTCAACGTTGAAGCCTTTATCGACCGCGATGTAGTAGGCAAAAAGCTGCATAACGATTGCAACCAAAAGTGGTGAGGTTTGTTCAAGTGTTTCAGGAACTTCCAGGGTGTCATCGGCCAGGCTTTGCAGTTCGGTGTTGTTGGTAGTCCCAACGGCCACAATTTTGCCCTTGCGCGCCCGGATTTCTTCAATATTACTGTAGGTTTTCTCAAGCGTGGCGCTGTGCGGCGCAATGACGAACGTTGGAAAGTCTGGCTCTATCATTGCCAGCGGTCCATGTTTCATTTCGCCTGCGGCATAGCCCTCGGCGTGAATGTAGCTGATCTCTTTTAGTTTGAGCGCGCCTTCGAGTGCGCACGGGAAGCCGTATTTGCGCCCAATAAACAAGAAGTCTCGGTACGAACCGTACTTCAAGGCAGTTTTTTTAATTGCTTCGCTTTGCTTTAGAACGGCCTCGGCTTTTTGCGGTAAAACATTGAGCTCTTCAAGCAGTGGCTTGTACAGCGGGCTAGCACCCTCACTCAAATACAGCGCCAGTAGTGTCAGTACCGTTACCTGGGCAACAAATGCCTTGGTGCTCGCCACGGCTTGTTCGGGCCCCGCGTGGCAGTACACGCCAGCGTCGGTCATACGAGCGATGGTGCTACCCACCGCATTGACTACGCCCAGTCGCAGAACCCCATAATTTTCAACTTTTTTGAGCGCAGCAATGGTGTCGGCCGTTTCGCCAGACTGCGAAATAGCCAGCAAGGCGGTGCTGCGTGAAAAAGGCTCATCGCGGTACTTAAATTCGCTGGCGAGCTGCACCTCTACTGGTATGCCCGCAATTTCTTCAATCAAATATTCGCCAACCAGGCCCGCGTAGTACGAGGTGCCACAGGCAACAATCACAATACGGTCGATGTATTTTAATTGGTCCGCTACGCTTTCTAGACCACCTAGTTTTACAATACCGCTTTCTGGCTTAATTCGCCCCAACGTGGCCGAACGAATGGTTTGGGGTGCTTCGTAAATTTCCTTCAGCATAAAATGTGGGTAATCGCCTAGCAGTGCCTCGGTTGCGTCGTAGTCTAGTGTTTCTGGTCCCCGCTCTACAACATGACCTGCTTCGATATCTTGAATTTTGTAGCTACCATCTCGGTGGGCCAGCAAATATTCATGGTCATTCAGGTACACAACCTTTTTGGTGTGCGCCAAAAGCGCTGCGGGGTCGGAGGCCACTATCAGGCTATTGGTGTCGGTTATGCCAAGCACTAGTGGGCTACCGAGGCGGGCAGCATACAGCGTGTCGGGATCGAGCGTGGTCATAACAAGCAGGCCGTACGCTCCCCTAAGCTGTTTAAGCGCCAGTTCAAATGCTTCGGCAAAACTGTTGGTTTGTTTGGAGTAATAATCGAGCAGGTGCGGAATGACCTCGGTGTCGGTTTCGGTTATAAAAGTGTAGCCATGTTTTTTAAGGGTTTCGCGCAGCTCGCTGTGGTTTTCGATAATCCCGTTGTGAACCACCATAATCGTTTGGTCGCTATTAAAGTGTGGGTGCGAGTTTGCGAGCGTTGGTGCGCCGTGGGTTGCCCAGCGTGTATGGCCGAGAGCTGTAGAGCTAGCAGGCTGCACCTCGCCAAGCAGTTCGACGAGTTTTTCAACCCGCCCCGTTTGCTTACGAACGTTCATGGCAGAATTTTCAATATACGCCACACCTGCCGAATCATAGCCCCGATATTCGAGCGATTGCAGGCCGCCCAGGACAACCGATACGCCAATTTCTTCATTTCCAATGTAGCCAACAATGCCGCACATGACTGCTCCTTTAGTCCATTTTCAAATTACGAGTTCAACCTATCCAGTGTGCACGCTGTTGCCAGCAACAACAACTGCGCACGGTGTCAATTATTTGTTGCCAGTAGGCTGCCCACTTGCGCTATTCTTGTTTTGAGCGGCCAGCGAAGCCCTGAGCGCCTGACGGAAATTGCGTTGAAAAGCTTGCCGAGAAAATTTCTGCGCCCAGGCCCGAATGGCGGCACTGCTATACTGATTACCGTCAAACTTTTTTAGCACGCGGGCCAGGCTAAGGGCGGTCTGGGCTTCAAAGAATTCGCCCGTTACCCCTGGCCGTACGTAATCTAGGGCGCCACCCGCCTTGTACGCAATGACTGGTGTTCCTGCTGCCATTGCTTCAACTGGCGCAATCCCAAAATCATCAAGCCCAGGGAATATCAGTGCTTGCGCCCGCGCCAGCTCTTGTTCTAAAACGTCATCAGAAACCTTGCCAAGAAAGGTTATGGTCTTGCCAGCCAATCGCTTCAAGCGCGCAGTATCTGGCCCTGTACCAATGACTGTTAGGGGCAGCCCAAGTTTCGTACAGGCTACAATGGCCAGGTCGAAACGTTTATAGGCAGTGTGACGGCCAGCCACAACGAACCCTCGGCGCTCGCTAGTACGGTTGGCAATCTTTTGAAAACGTTCAAAATAAACGGGCGGAAACACCACTGTACTGTCGCGGCCGTAATATTTTTTAACCTCTTTTTGAATGTGAGTGGAGTTCGCAACAATATAGTCTGGTCGCTGCGCGGCCTTATAATCCCAGCGTCGCAAGGGTCGTACGAGCAACCATAAACCGAGTCGGGCGAGTGGATTAAATACACCAAACCCAGGACGTTTCATGTATTCGTCGTAACGGCTCCAATAGTAATGGGTTGGTGCATGACAGTAGTTTACGTGCATTGTGTGTTTGGGCACTTTTATGCCTTTGGCTTCGGCGCCGCTGCTCGAAATGACAAGGTCGTAGTCTTTGAATTTCAGATGAGTAAACCACCAAATTCGCAAAATGGGAATGAACTTGCGCATAAATCCCAGTGGCTGTAGCCAGCCCGTCACGACCTTACCGTGCAGCCTGCCTCGCCATTCTTGTGTAGCATACGATGTGTATATTGGAGCCTCTGGGAAGAGTACGTGTAGCTGTTCTACAACCAGTTCGGCGCCGCCGCCTATGAGCCAGTCGTGGACGATCGCCACCCGAATCTGCACAGGTTTATTAGACGCCATGTTATTTATACCGCGCGCCCTGGCGCACCAGGCGCTCTAAAATTACGCGGGCGGTTTTAAACACAATCACGACATCAAGCCAAAAGCTCCAATTTTGTACATAGTATAGGTCTAGTTTTCGTCGTTCTTCGAAGCTTATGCCTTGGCGACCAGAAATAATTGCTAGGCCAGTCAAACCTGATTTTACACTTAAAATTAAGTTTTTCTTGTCATAGCGCTCCATTTCGTAAATATCGAGTGCGCGGGGGCCAACCAGGCTGATTTCGCCGTGAATAACATTCCAAATCTGGGGTAGTTCATCGAGGCTAGTGGCACGAAGCAGTCGGCCGATTCTGCTTATTCGGGGGTCTTTAGGTAGGTGATCACCATTTTTACGATAGGTTTTGGCTAGCTCGGGTTGCCCAAGTTTGGCAAAGCCAGCTTCTGGCGACATGTTGTTGTAAGCTTGTTTCATGGTGCGAAATTTGTAAACCGATATTTTGTTACCAAACCGACTAAAGCGCCGCGCTTTATAAAAAATTGGCCCATGCGGGTCGGTGGTTTTAATAAGAAGTGCACAAAGTGCCCACAGGGGAGCTGACAACACTAGTAAAATACTGCCCGCCACAATATCAGTGAGGCGTTTTACCACCCGCCCCCACCCGAAAAGCGCAGTGTGATGTACCTGAATAACAGGTATAGAGTTGCGAAACAAATCGACATCTATGTTACCAACAAAAAGCTCGCTGTTACCAGGCACAAAACGGTAACTAACATGGTTTTCTTGGGCAAACTTGAGGATTTCGGCGTTACGTTCCTCATTGGCGTACAACTCTGTTTGGACAATGCCGTGCAGCTCACCCTGGTTATCTGCGAGAAACTGAGCAAAATTTGGATAGACGTTGACCGATTCTGGCAGTTGGCGTCTATATCCAATGACACCGACTATGTTATAGCCAGAATGGTGGTGCGTGAGTGAGTTAACGAGCTCTAACGTAATTGGTGTGTTGCCAATTATTATGACTCTGTTAAGTCCTATGCCATATGCAAACAATCTAGTTCTAACCAAACGAGCAAGATTTCGGAACATAACAAGCAAGACAAAACCTATCAAGAAACCATATATCGGCACAAGTTTCGCAGGAAAGATCGCCTGTAGGCTCATATAGTCCCAAAAAACCATAAAAAGTAGCCCAATAAAGGAGCCTAGAAACAGCCTGCCCATTTCTGCAAAGCGTCTTTCGTAAAAAGAACTATTGTACAAACCAAGTAGTGCAAATAGTAATATCCAAAACGGCAGCAAGCTAGCAAACATGACAGCGTATGTTTGCCATTGCATTTGATGCGCTACGTCAACGCCGCTGTTCGAGCGAATAATAAAAGCTGCCATAAAAGCAACTATAAGCGCCATAATGTCACCGAGAACGAGAATAAAGTTGTAGGCTAGCGAGGCATTATTTTTCATGTATTATCAATTGTAACACCGATGGCCTAGTGTCACCACTGGTGCTACGACTGTTGTAGCAGCACGAATCTTCGCTCGGGAGCTTGCAGGAATATGCTAGACTTAATTTAGTATGATAACAGGGAAGACCATACGTCGAATTCGCCGCGAAACATTGCTCATGAACAATAAAAAATTTAATCGCGAAATGAGTCGCTTTGCATAAATGCTATCGTGATGGACCATAGATGAATCTAAAAAAAGCAGTTACACCTACAATTCAATACCCTATTCTTATTTTAATTATTGAGCGCCTAGCTGCGCTTATTCTAATACTAGCGCCTTTCCATGCATTTTTAACACTATGGGTATCGCAGCTTACCGGGCATTTTGTACTAGTGCGGCTATGGGACGAAGCATTAGCTGTAGGTATTGTGTGCGCATGCTTATATCTTATGTGGAAATTACCTGACCTCAGAAGAAGGGTTTTTCGGAGCTGGTTCTTTCGGCTAACCTTTCTATATATTGTAACAACGTTTTTAGTAGGCCTACTGTCTCTGTTTAAAGGCAGTGTTGTGCCGCAAGCTTTTGGGTATGCGGTTATTGTTAATTTGCGGTTTTTGGCCTGGCTTTTTAGCCTTTTTGTCATATCCTCATACTCGCCCTGGTTAAAAAATAGCTGGAAGAAACTGGTTTTCATTCCGCTTAGCCTTGTTGTAGTCTTTGGCTTGTTGCAATTTTTTATACTGCCAACAGACTTTTTGAAACATTTTGGCTACAACGACACGTATGCATACGTTGCTACTGTTCCCCTTAATCAAGATAGCCCAATTATGCGCATTCAATCGTTTTTAAGAGGTGCTAATCCGCTGGGAGCATACTTGGCGATGTGCTTACCGCTTATGCTTGCAACATTTTGGGCAGCTAAAAAGCGTTCGTTGTCGGCTTTTGTGTATACTGGTCTGGTTTCTCTTGCACTTGTGCTTACCTTTTCTAGGAGTGCTTTCTTGGGTTTTGTAACATCACTCATTGTTTTGGGTTGGTTTATAGCAAAAAGGTGGAGAAAAGCCTATAGCATTATTGTAAGCTGTACGCTACTGGCAGCGTGTGTTTTGGTTTTGATTTCGCTGCAACATGGTGGGTTCAAAAACATGGTACTTCATACAAACGATGCCACAACAGCCGAAATAACTTCGAACGAAGGGCACGCTAGCTCGGCGCGCCTTGCTTTGACTGCATTTTTAGAGAAACCGCTATTTGGCCATGGGCCTGGATCGGCTGGAGCAGCTTCTTGGTATAACACTGGGCATCCTATTCGTAACACCGAGAGCTTTTTGCTGCAAATTATTGTAGAGCTTGGTTTGTTTGGTGCTGCCATTTTTGCAGGGCTATTAGTAGTTTTGTACAGAAACTTGCTGCAAACGATCGATGATGATGGCTTGTCGCTGGGTATTATCGCAACACTTGTTGGGGCGTTGGTTATTAACCTTTTTTCGTACGGCTGGACAGACGACACGCTGTCGTACGTGTGGTGGGGCCTCGCGGGTATTGCGCTGGGCAACACGGTACTCCACAGTTCACGGCAATCACTGGGCAGAAGTGGAATTAATATAAACCGTTGGCTAAGCGCTGGTTTCGATAAGTATTTTATTCCAAAAAACTGGCGAATCGATGGTATGAAAGACTACGTTCAGGTAGTTGTGCCACCGCTGGCTCATGCAAGCAAAACAATTTACGATGTTGGTGGCGGTAAGCGCCCTTTTATAGGCTCAGAGATGCCCGCAGGCAAGGACCAAAAGGTTATAGGTATTGATATTGATAAAGCAGAACTAGATCGCGCTCCAAAAAAAGCTTATTTTGGCACAATCGTTGCCGATATCGGTACGTCAAAAGGCATACAGACCAAATTTGGCAAAGCCGATCTGGTCATATGTGAAGCTGTACTTGAACATGTGCAGGACAACAATGCCGCGCTTGCCAACATTGTAGCCTTAACGAAACCGGGCGGTCATATTGCGTTATTTGTTCCTGCTCGGAACGCAGCTTTTGCAGTGATCAACCGAATTTTACCAGAGCGCATCAAGCGTAGGCTGCTCTTTAGCATTTTCCCCGAATCTGCCCATGCCCAGGGCTTTCCTGCTTATTATCACAAATGCACCCCCTCGCAGTTCAAGACTTTGTGTGAAAGTAACGGACTTGAGGTGACGCTTCTAAAACCGTATTACCAGAGCACCTATTTCTCTTTTTTCTTTCCTGCGCACGTTTTATGGCGGGCGTACCAGGTCATACTTTTTGGGTTACTTAAGAAAGATGCCGCCGAAAGTTTTACCCTGATCGCTAAAAAGAAATAGCATGCACCGCGTAAAAAACCAGTACCAGCAGTTCATGTTATTTAACCTTGGTGGTGTGGTTTTTTTCGCCAGCGGGTATGCCGTATTTGCCCTTTTGTACGGTGTGTTGCACTGGCATTGGTTGTTTGCAAAGGGCGTTGCCGATTTGGTTGGTTGGTCGCTGAACTATCTTATTCAACATGGCCTTGCCTTTCGTGAGGCGGCCCAAGTGCAGGGGCACAAAAAAGTGCTTAAGAAATTCGTGCCGTTTAGCCTTATAAACATTCCCATAGATTACGCCATTGTTGGCGGGCTTACATGGCTTGGCGTGACGCCATTTTTGGGACTTTTTATTGCCGCAGGCTTTTTCACCATCTGGAAGTGGCTCTGGTACAAGCACTGGATTTTCAAACCCGAAAAAACGTAGACTCTGTACCTTCACGTCCGTCCTCGCAAGACTACAACGACAATAGCGGAGGGGTGCTACAATTATAATCATGAACGAAAAGCAAACATCTCAGGCTGCCGCGTCATCTGGTACGGGGCAATCCCAGGCAAAAACTATTCGACCTACTAAAAAACAAGCAGAACTGCTTGGTTTTATAGAACAGTTTATTGCCGAACATGGCTACAGCCCCAGTTACCGCGAAATTATGAATGGCCTGCAATACAATTCGGTAGCCACGGTGGCGCTGCATGTTGGTAATCTTATAAAGCGTGGCCATTTGGTAAAGCGCGAACACAACGCTCGTTCGCTAGAAGTCGTGCATCCTACGGGTGGTGGGTCGCCGCTGTTATTAACCAATGAAATTAAAGCATCAGAAGAAAAGTGGTTGGTTGAGAAAGTCGAAAAGCTATTTGCCGACCAAGAATCAGAGGCGCTTCCAACAGAACATGGGTTGAACGATATAGCCGTTGTCTTGGCGGCCTGTAGAGTGCTTGGTCTAGAGGGAGCGGCCCAGAGCTTTAACCAGAGACTTGTAGGCCTCAGGGCAAAGTTAGACACTATGCTATAGTTATAGCAAGGAAGACATAAGCATGTATCGGGTAGATAGGCGGGTACACAGGCATAGACGTTCACAGCGCATAGGGGGCATACTCCTTTTGCTTATATTGTGTATTTTGATACTTTGGGCACTCATGCACCTCAAAATTGCCCCAAAACAAGACACCCACAACTCTGCGCCGTTCAGTAAGGGCTATAGCGCTGCTACAGTTGCCAAGGTTACTATCGATAAGCCATTTTTTAAGATGGAACTCCCAAGCGGCTGGGTAGAAGTACCACCAGGCCTCGGTTCGACAGCGCCAACCTTTAGCTTTCGAAGCCCCAATACGCAGGCTCAGGCGCTCGACATGTACTTTAATAGTATTCCTGTAAACATGGCGCTCAATAAAGCAATTGTGGTGAGCGCACAGGGTGATGGCTTAGCCTACGATTCTGTGTCCGAAAACTGCACAACCTTTACCGATGCCGCCAAAGCGAACACTCAAACCAAAAATGTACCCGCCAGATGGCAAGAAACAGACTTTATTTGCGATACAGGCAATTTTGCCCGCGCTGTCGTAGGCACCGTCTCGAAAGAGGCTATCAATCAAATAACAGCAAACGGACCCAAAACAGGCCCCCACAAAATGTTTATAACCTACATCGATAACAATATTAACCCTAGTTACAGTACGCTCTACGACATTTTGGCTAGTCTACGCTTCAAGTAGCTATTCACGTAAAAATTACTATATCTAGTGTTACGATGCTTGTGCTAGACTCTAAATAGTTTCTCAAATTTACAAATAAAAATCGGAATGGGGTGTAATTCCTCAACTGTGCCGCAACTGTAATCCACGCGCTCTCTTTGCTGAAAAGGAAAAAGAGCAGCCCGAGCAAAAACGTAGTTTTGTCTCGAAACTGGTAAGTCAGATACGATTGTAAAGACTTCCGAGCAGAAGCGGCCGCGTTATTTTATGCGCGCGCAGTTTTTCACCCTCGGAAGCACCGAGGGTATTTTTATGTCAGGGGCCAGTGTATACGAATGCAACGGAGTTGCGCCAGAAGTAGCCGAGCTGCGTCTCTTAACTGAGGCGCACGCGTTGCTCCAGCACCTTGATGACACTGGAAACGTGCCCGAACATGTCGAGCTGGCCGTAAAGCAAAACTTGCAAACTGCCATGGCCGAAATTAGCATGCCATACGCAGTTACGACTACCGAACACACCGTTGAGTACGTAGAGCAGCCTTCTGGCCCACCAAAACGGGTCATTACCTGGCTTGGCAAAAACGCTGTGGCGCTCGCGGCTGGCGGCAAAGACTTTCATTTTTCTGAACCAGCTTTTGCGCGAGTCGAGGTTGAGACGGAGGAGGCTAAACGTACAGAAGAGACGTTTGCAACGGGGACGGCACAGGTGTTTATCTCACCCAAAATGTCGCGCCGTGATGCCAGCTTTGAACTCGCCAAGGCCGAGCATCTGGCAGAAGAAGATTCGGTTCGCGTATCGACTGCTATCACCGATAACGCTGGCAAAATAATCGGGCGGAAAATGCAGTCGCTTCTGGTGCGAGACATACCGCTCGAAGCGTGGGAGGCGATGCTACAGGATCCCAACAATCTGTTTGGAAAATCGTTTGACCTACGTGTTCAAGGTTCTGCGCTATCTGTTATGGAGCTTTTCTCGCAGCTTGACTTACCCGAGGCAGCCCTGCCGGATGGCCCTGTTTCTATCGTAGAGGCGGTTCTGCCATACATTACAGATGACCTCGCCAAGCAAAAGGTGCGGCACCAGATTACGCGGTTTACGTCAGACCAAAAACTCTATGCCGACGAGGCAGCGCGAGGCGCCGAGCAGTGGTACGACTTTGAGCTTGAGCTCGCTCGCAGTCTAAAATCTGGCGAGGCAACGGATGCCTTGCAGCAGCTTATTGCTGCCCAGCAACATGACTGGAGTGACGCCGATCTCGCAGTCATCAATGCGCGTGCGGAAGGAGATATGCAGTACAGGGTCGACGATGCGCTGGCGGCCGTGCTCGAAAAGCGGAAACGGCTATTACTCGGTCGTGTCGCTGCAGTGACTACCAAAAATGACCAGGCAACTGCGAAAATTTCTCAAGCCGAAAAGCAGGCAATTTTGCAACAGCACCATGACATCCTTCGTGCTCAAGCGGCTGGCATGCAGCAAGCACACATTATGCAGCTACGAAGTAATCTTGACCGTCAGGTAGCTCGCACCAATATTAAAGTTGGTGGCGGCTGTGCGGGCAATGTTTCGCCGAATAAAGACGGCACAGGAAACGATGGTTTAGCTGGCCTGAACGCAGATTCCAATAGCCAAGGGTCGGCAGAGGACAGCAAAGAAAATTGGAAATGGAAAACAGGTAAGTGCCAGGTCAAAGCCTGTCCCAGCCCTAACCCCACAGAAGTCGGGCCGTGTAGTGTCTGCAAGCGCTGCCAAGCCGAGTTCGATAAAGGCCATGACCCTACAAAGGGTGTTGCGCCTCGCCCACCAAAGACCGTACAGATAACGGGCGAAGTTTCGCTCGCGACCGTGCTTGGCTGGTCACAAAAACACCAGGAGAAACCTAAACAGCTCATCGCTGCCTAAGCTATACTGAACATATGGAAAATACGCAGCCTAAAAAAACATGCTCGCCAGAATTATTTTGTGAAGTCTGCGGGCACTATCCGCTCGAGCCTGTGCACGGGCATTTTGCCTGCCCGGCCTGCAAAAACATTACCAAATGCTGCGAGGGAGCTCCATTGGATGTCTAGGGAAAAGAGCAGCCGAAGCTGGCGAATTCATTTCGCCGCCCCGCGCGATGAGAAAAACCGTCAGGTTTGTCTCATAAGGCGAAGCCGTAAATGCTGCCAGGGCATGGCGCTCGAGAAATGACATGAAACCTTTCTCTGTAAAAACGAAATCCCAGCAAAAACCTACTCGTATTGGCATTTATGCGGGCACGTTCGATCCTGTGCATGCAGGGCATATTTCGTTTGCGTTACAGGCCGCTAGTGCGGCTCGGCTCGATGAGCTGTATTTTATTCCAGAGCGCCGCCCAAGGGGCAAGCACCAGGTGAGCCATTTTGCCCACCGCGTAGCCATGCTGCGGCGGGCCACAAAACATCACCCTACACTCAAAGTGTTGGAGGTGGAGGACAAGACCTTTTCGGTCGCTCACACGCTGCCTCGGTTGCGGCAGCGCTTCTCGGGCGCCACACTGGTGTTTATTTGTGGGTCAGATGTTGTACTGGGTATGTCGCATTGGCCCCAGCTCGACCAGCTCTTTGCTACTACAGAACTGTGCGTTGGTCGCCGTAGTCGGCACAGCAGCCAGCAAATAGAGCAGGCGCTCAAAGAGCTGTGTTCTCAGCCCCGACAGACCTATGTAATCGAAAGTTATTCACCCAAAATTAGTTCTAGCAAAGTGCGCCAGGCTTTTCGAGAAGGGCGCCTTGGCCACGGCTTGTTGGCGAGTGTTAAAGCCTATGCAACGAAGGAATGGCTGTATCTGTAAGAATGCCCCTGTAGCGGTGAAATACTATTGCGAAAATCACCACGCTAATCGCATTGACGACAGCATAAGCGAATTGCTATAGTATTGGTACATCTTACTACGGTCTACGTAGCCAGAGACAAAAATATTTTACAAAAAGACACACTACTATCCGTTGATGCGAGGCTGCGGTGCATAGTTTAGGAGGATCTATGTCTATACCAATCAAACTAACCCACGATACGCCTGCGTTGGTGAGCGTGCGCGTTCGTCGACCAGGCTGGCAACAGTACATACACTACTAAAAAAGGAGGGGTTGAACCCTCCTTTTGGTTTTATTGGTCCTACATGTGCGAGGTCTAACCTCTCACAAACCTCTCACAACACGTACAATCTGGTGCATCTTACGCTGGCGACAGGTAACGTCTCTTATTTATTTTGGGCGGCGAGGGCGTCGTCGAGTACTTTGCTAAACTTTTCAACGCTTGGCTGACCCTTGTCGTCGAGTAGTTTTTTACTATCAACCTTTTTGTCGTTAATAAAAAATGTTGGAGTCGAGAGCGGCTCTTTAGTGGCCTTAAAGGCGTCTAAGTCGGCATTGATACGTGTGTTTACTGTAGCGCTCGCAAAATCTTTTTTAAACTTCTCAATATTAAGCCCTAATGAGGTCGCAAACTTTACGAAGTATTCGCTGAGGGGGTCTTTTGAAACTACCCAACCCGATTGTCCCCGAGGATCTTGGTTTTCATAAATAGCATCGTGCATTTCCCAGAACTTGCCTTGTAAGTCGGCCGCTTCGGCCGCGCGAGCGCCCGCATATGCGTTCGGGTGCAGGGAGGTAAGCGGTAAGTTTCTAAACTGGAATCGAACGGTCGATTCGTATTTTTGCTTCACGCTTTGGACGGTTGGAAAAAACGAGCTACAGGCAGGGCACTGGTAGTCACCGTACTCTGTAAGGGTTACTTTGCTTTGAAGATTACCCATGTAATGTTGTGTTACGCCGACAACGGGTGCAGCAGATTGCCGATTGTTCATAAAAATTGCCCCACCAAAAAGTAAGACGATGACTCCAATAACTCCCCAAAAACGCTTATCCATATGTAAACTCCCTCACACTATAATAGTATCTATGGTAGCATATACGCCGTTAACATGCGCTGTTAAGTGCAGAATGCGCTATAATCCTTGAATAGTATGACGTATTTTATTTTAGGAATGCTGTGCAGCGTTTTGGCAATTGTGGCAGCCGCGCTTTACCGTACTTTTGCGGGCATTGCACCAAAGGAACTCAAACGACGGGCGCGTGGCGGTGATGATATTGCCGCACTATTATATAGGTCGGTGTCGTACGGCTTAAATACTAAACTACTACTTGCAGGAATTGTTCTACTAAGTTCATATGGGGCGTTTGTATGTATGACGCGGGCGCTCGAGGCGTGGCTGGCGCTGCCTGTTTTAATTATGATCGCCATTGGTGGGGCATTGTTTGTAGAGTCTAAGGGTGGTTCTAGCAAGGCTTCCTTGTGGCTCGCATCGCGCTTATCGCCTGTGCTCGCCTGGGTGTTAGAGCGAAGCCACCCCCTTATAGACAAGTTTTCTCGGTTGGTTCGGCGGCTGTTCCCGTTGCGACTGCACAGCGGAATGTACGAAAAAGAAGATATTGTTACGCTGCTCGAACAGCAAAAAGCCCAGCCAGACAACCGAATTGCACCGGGCGAAATTGACCTACTTTCGCATGCCCTGACCTTCGGTGACAAAACTGTGGCCGATGCCCTGGTGCCGAAACGGGTGGTCGTGTCGGTGTCTGTGGAGGAAAGTGTGGGGCCAGTTTTGATGGGCGAGCTGCACGCCAGCGGGCACAGTCGGTTCCCCGTGTACGAGGGCAAAAAAGACGCAATTGTTGGAGTTCTGTACCTACACGACCTGGTAGCCAGCAAGCAGTCGGGCAGCGTCCGCGATATTATGCGCAGCAAGGTAACGTATGTGCACGAGGACTTTACGCTGTACCAAACACTCCAGGCTTTTATAAAAACCAAGCAGCATTTGTTTATCGTGGTCAATAGCTTTGAAGAGTATGTGGGCATTATTACCATCGAAGATGTTTTGGAACGGGTAATCGGCAAACTGATTGTAGACGAGTTTGACCGCTACGATGACCTCCGTGCCGTCGCAGCCGCAGCCGCCAAAAAAGACCACGCTGCCACCGAAAAGTCCCACGCTCCTGTAACCACTGAATAGTTCACGCATCGCCCTAAGAACATTCTCAAATATAGTACGGCCGTACGAAAAATGAGATTATTTTGGGAAGAGGCGAAGGCTTTCATGGATTTCAACGCAACCCTCTAGGTTGAACTCTTTTACCGCTTGGATGAGGGTTTTTCGGTGATCTGTATTACTCATCCATACGCTTTGTTGAACCATTGTGAAGTCTAGGCTTTGCAAAAGCCGTCGAAATGAGTTTCGTACCGTCAAACGATACTCGGGTATATCAAAAATGACGATTAGTCGGGCATCTGTGCCTAGCTTTTTCGCAGTATAGGGTTGCAGTTTACGCATGCCTTTTTCGGTCAGTTTTGGCACTTTATCGCCCGAAAGCAAATCCTGCTTGCGTGCGCGGTAGTAGGCA
Source organism: Saccharimonadales bacterium (SeqCode) (assembly GCA_049293335.1). Lineage (GTDB taxonomy): Bacteria > Patescibacteriota > Saccharimonadia > Saccharimonadales > UBA4665 > JAGXIT01. The sequence goes on along the minus strand of JBATSO010000016.1, from coordinate 10,487 downwards.
TTGCGCAGAGCCGCTTCGCTATGGCCAGAAACGCGCGACATTTCATAGAAGAAGGTGCTGGGCTTGAACGAAAGAAGTACATTCTCTTCGGTGTAGGGGATGAGTCCGCGGAGCATAAAAATCATTGCAGGATGTTTGGCAGAGCTGTAGTCATGTTTCACAAAATTATTGTATCACTTTATGTACGGCCGCACGGAAAGTGAGAAGTTTTTAGGGTGTTTGGGGCGAAAGGTGGTAAAATATCAGCCATGAAACATCGTGTGTTGAGAGATATAAATCCGAGGGTTGGTAGTTAGCCTAAAGGCGCGGCAGCTACGTACCCAACCCCTCGAAAGCCACTTAACAAAGTGAAGGATTTATAATGCGAACACTTGCAACAGAAGCAACCAAAACAATTGGGCAAACCATTACGGCCATGGGCTGGGTACAGTCGCGGCGTGACCACGGTGGCCTGATTTTTATTGACCTGCGTGACCACACGGGCTTGCTGCAGCTTATTATTAACCCCGAAGTGGCGGAGGCGTTTAAAACTGCCGAGGGCTTACGAGACGAATTTGTGATTGCTGCCACTGGTGTGGTGGCCGAACGCGACGAAGCCTTGCGCAACCCAAATCTTGAAACAGGCAGCATAGAACTACGCGTTGAAAACATACGTGTGCTAAACAAGGCCGAAACTTTGCCTATTCAACCATTTGCCGAGGCACAGGCCAACGAAGACCTGCGCTTAAAATACCGTTACCTCGACCTGCGCCGCCCCAAAATGCAGCACATGCTCAAAAAGCGGTCTGAATATTATCAATTTATGCGCAATTATGTTGAGTCACAGGGGTTTACCGAGGTTGCAACGCCAATTTTGGCAAATAGTAGCCCCGAAGGCGCCCGCGACTTCCTAATTCCTTCGCGTATACACCCTGGCAAGTTCTACGCGTTGCCTCAGGCGCCACAACAGTTTAAGCAGCTACTGATGGTTGGTGGCGTGCCGCGGTACTACCAAATGGCAGCATGTTTTCGCGATGAAGACCCGCGGGCAGATAGACTGTACGGCGAATTTTATCAGCTCGACGCCGAAATGAGCTTTGTCGAAGACGGCGAAGAAGTCCGCTCAACATTTGAACCGCTTATCAAAAGCTTGGTAACCGACTTTGCGGGTAAAAAACTTTTGAATAACGATGTGCCCAGAATCCCCTACATAGAAGCCATGGAAACATATGGTTCCGACAAGCCTGACCTGCGGTTTGGTATGAAGCTTATAGAACTGAGCGATGTGTTTGCAGACTCCGAATTTGGTGTTTTCAAAAACGCAGTGGCTGGCGGTGGTGCTGTTAAGGCTGTTTGCGTGAAGGGCGGCGCCGGGCTTAGTCGTTCGCAAATAGATATATTCACCGACATTGCAAAAAATGAAGGTGCGGGCGGACTGGCGTACCTGACGTATAAAGACCGGGAAGTGCAGTCGCCTATTGCCAAATTTATGAATGAGACGGAACTGGCCGAAGTTAAATCACGAACCCAGGCGGAGGACGGTGACGCCGTGTTCTTTGGGGCCGATGTGCGCCAGGTCGTTAATAAGGTGCTCGGGAAGCTGCGAACTAGTTTTGCCGATCACTTTAAGTTGAAGGATCCAAATGTAATTGCACTGTGCTGGGTTATCGATTTTCCATTTTATGAACAAGACGAAAAAACGGGCAAAATGGACTTTGGTCACAACCCATTCAGCATGCCAAAAGGTGGGGCACATGCGCTCGATACCACCGAAAACAAGCTTGAGATACTAGCCGACCAATATGACATGGTGGCGAATGGCTATGAAATTTGTAGTGGTGGTGTGCGCAATCATAATCCAGAGGTACTGTACAAAGTTTTTGGTCTGCTCGGGTTTGACGAAGCCTATGTAGAGGAAAAATTCGGTGCTATGCTAAACGCTTTCAAATACGGTGCACCACCACACGCAGGCTGTGCGTTTGGGCTTGATCGGTTATTCATGATACTGATGGGTGAGGAAAACATTCGCGAAATCGTGGCTTTCCCCAAAAACGGCAGCGGCCTAGACGTCATGATGAATTCCCCAAGTGTCGTTGACGAAGCTCAATTAAAAGAACTCGCCATAAGCATTAACTACTAAGGAGGTACAATATATGAGCTATTCGCTTGTTTTTTGGAATCAAGACAATAGGGATGATGACGCTCAGAGTACGTATGAGATGCTACAAAAAGGTAGCTCCTTAGACTATGTTAAGGAATTACCAGTTCGCAAAATACTACAGACACTGGAACATGAGTTTAGAGAATGGGACCGCCCCAACTCCATGAGTTTTGAAAAAGATGGCAAGGGTGCTTTTCAAGTTACTATGACGCCACACTTAGTTGAGTTCGTTTGCTACGGCATGTTATCTGAAGACATGAACATGCTTATAGACATAATGCTTCCATTCGGGTGTTTCCTGTACGACCCGCAAGTAAATACGCGATTTGAATCTTAGGTTAGGCCGACTTTTACAAAAAATTGGAAGACAATTTTTTCGTAATAACTAAACTGAATGGGTGGCAGCCCCTGCGCGACTTTCTTTTACTTGACACTATATGTGCTCGAGCGTACACTTTTGAGCAGATTTGTGAGGAAATCTTTCAAAATGTACGTAAAACATAATTCTTAACCGTAACTTTAAGGAGTCTCATGGCACTAAAGGGTAAAAACGAATATATCAAGGTTGCTTCACACGAAGGCCGTAAGGGCGAAGTTAAAAAAGTTGTTTTACTCTATTCTGGTGGGCTCGATACCTCGACCATGCTTAAGTGGATTCAGGAACAGTACAAAGCCGAAGTTATTGCCCTGACGATCGATATTGGGCAGCAAGCAGATGACCTAAAAGCCATTAAGCAAAAAGCTCTTGACCTCGGGGCGCTCAAAGCGATTGTGGTTGACGCCAAAGACGAGTTTGCCGAAGAATACATTGCCAAGGGCATTAAAGCGAACGGCATGTACCAGGGGCGCTACTACCTTAGTACACCACTCGGCCGACCGTTGCTCGCCAAATGGGCGGTCAAAATTGCTGCACAAGAAGGCGCCGATGCTATTGCCCACGGCGCCACGGGCAAAGGCAACGACCAGATTCGTATAGAAGGCTCGGCACTGGCTATGAACCCAGATATTAAGATTGTGGCGCCTGTTCGTGAATGGGGCATGGGCCGCGACGAGCAGCTTGAATATTGCCGCAAGCACGGTATACCCGTGAAACAAACTAAAGACAAGCCTTACAGCTACGATGATAATATGTGGGGCGTAACAGGCGAGGGCGGTGAAATTGAAAACCCTGCGCTTATTCCGCCCATGGAAAAAATATTGCAGGTTTGCGTGGTGCCCGAAAAGGCCGCAGATAAACCAGAGCTTATAAAAATCGAGTTCGAAAAAGGTTTGCCAGTGGCGGTTGACGACAAGCAAATGAAGCTAGCCGATATTATTGCGCATCTGAACGAGCGCGGCGCCAAACACGCCATCGGCATTACGCACCTGCTGGAAGACCGTGTGATTGGCCTAAAAGTACGTGGCCTGTACGAAGCGCCAGCCGCCGAAACAATTATTACTGCCCACAAAGCGTTAGAGCGCTACACGTCAACGCGGCTTGAAAACGAGTTTAAATCTATAGTCGACGAAAAATGGGCCTACCTATGCTACGGCGCGCTGTGGTTTGAACCGCTTATGGACGACCTAAATGCCTACATAGACAAAGTGAATGACAAGATTACTGGTACAGTAACAGTGCGATTGTATAAGGGCCACCTTGAGGCAGTAGCAGTCGAAACTCCAAACACTGTGTTCGACGAAAAGCTCGCCACCTTTATGGCGGACGGCAACCTATTTAATCAGAACTCATCGGCAGGGTTTATTGAGCACTACACCTTGCAAATGAAGTTAGCGCAGACTCGCCAGCGCACGGTGCTGCTCTCTGTTGGCACGCGGGCTCACAAGCTCAAGCTGTTGCCCGAAATGAAAGCACTGCACGACATGGGCTACCGCATGTATGCCACCTACAAAACGTATAAGTTCCTCAAATCGCACGACATTGAAGCTATTTTGGTGAACAAAATTAGCACACCAGAGCTTAAGCCAAACCTAGGCGAACTGCTCGACGCACGTCGCTTTGACCTCGTCATAAACATCCCCACCAACGACGAAACAGAGGCCGTGACCGACAAAGAAAAGGGCGATGGCCAGATAATCCGTGAAAAGACTGTGAAATCCAACATCCCACTCGTTACTTCAGTAACTGTTGCCAAAGACATGATAAACAAAATCGTTCACGCGAGGGTCCGCTAAATGGCCAAGACAGATTGGCAACAGATAGATCCAAAGCAGCTTCTTTTGCAGCGCATAAAAGAAAACGGCGGCTGGGTCAACGCCCACACCCACATAGACCGCAGCTACATCATAAACTGGGATAACTGGGATAAGATTGGCGACCCGCTGCATGTCAAGTGGGATCACCCGGATGAATTTAAGGCTATCGTAAGTGTGGACAAAATAGTCGAACATATGTCGCAGGTTATTGAAAACCAACTGGCACAAGGCGTGCAAGCCATCGGCTCATTCATTGACTGTGACAGCGTGGTCGAGGACAAGAACCTGCAGGCGGCAGACATCGTGAAGGCCAGATACAAGGGTCAAATGGAAATTTTATTTATTCACCAGCCCATCAAGGGTCTTATGGACAAAACTGAACGCCAGTGGTTTGAGGAGGCGGCCAGCTTCGTAGACATTATCGGCGGGCTGCCTGAGCGAGACAGCAAGGTGAAAATAGGCGTGGACCGTAAAGCCGAGCACCTCGACATACTTTTTACAACTGCGAAGAAGTTTGGCAAGCCGCTGCATGTGCACGTGGACCAGTACAACGACCCAGAGCAGCGCGACACCGAGCTGCTAGCGGACAAAACAAAAGAATATGGTTACAAGGGCAAGGTTGCGGCAGTCCACTCGATTTCACTGGCCGCGCAGCCGAAAGAGTATCGCGATATGGTATACAAAAAGCTTGTGGAACAAGACATTACCGTCATTGCCTGCCCTTCTGCCTGGATAGATAGCCGCCGCAACGAGGTGCTGGCGCCATCGCACAATTCTGTGACGCCAATAGACGAAATGATACCCGCCGGCGTGCGTGTGGCGCTCGGCACAGACGACATCGCCGACATATACAAACCCTACAGCGATGGCGACATGTGGACAGAGCTACGTTTTCTGCTGGAAGCAACGCATACGTACGACATGGATGTCCTGGCCGAAATTGCCACCGTAAGCGGCCGAAAGGCGCTGTTCCTCGACTAACTATGAGCGAAGTTCTAATGGTTCCTCTGGCTAAAATTGAAGATCACGGGCTTGACCAGACAAGAACGGCGCATGCTATTACTGATGCAATTTGTCGGTTGGCAGACCAAGGACATATGAAGCATGTGCCAACCGAGCAGGTAATAAATGATGTTGGTTGGGTGGCGCTGGCTGGGCAGGATATAGTAGGCTATATTCGAGTAAAGTCAGAAGCAGTTTTTATTGAGCCAGAAAAGCATGGTTCGACACGATGGCAAGAAGTCGGTAGTTTGTGGGTCCCCGACCCATGGAAAGGCCAAAAAATATCTGAAAAACTGATTGCATCTGCCACGGCATTTCTTTTGCCGAAGCACATTCAACCGTTTGCAATCTGTCGTAACGCCCAAAGTACACGGGCATTCAGGCAGGAGGGCTACATCCCAGGGTTAGCACCTGACGATCGTCCATGTTTGACTCGGCCTTTAGTTCAGATTACCGCCAAATCTTACGATATGATGCTCACGGCATGATTCAACTACTTGCACACTTTGCTACAATGAGCGCATGACTGCCGAGCAACTTTTTGGCTGAGGGTTTTGCTTTCTTTTATCATCGGCGGTGTGTGGCTGATGCTCGTTTCGGTTATTGCCGAGAAAAAGGGGACGCGGCTGGGCGGTTTGCTGGGCGGCATGCCGCACACGGTGCTGGTGGCACTACTATTCATTGGCATAAACCAGGGGGCTGATTTTGCAGCGAAGTCTGCCGTTTCGACCATTGTACCGTTCATTATAAACCCATTTTTCTTGTGGCTACTGGCGGCTCAAGCACGGCGAGGTTTGGCAGTTGCGCTGCCGCTCGCGAGTGCATTTTGGCTTGCGGCGATCATGGCGGTACGCGGGTTGCATCTTACAAATATATGGGTCAATAGCGCCATATGGCTTGTTGGTATGGCAGTGTTGACCTTGAATTTTAAGCGTATTTTACCCGTTGGCGAGATAAAAGGCGCAAAAGTGAAATTCACCAAAACACAACTACTCATTCGCGCAGTTTTTGCAGGAACTATTATAGCTAGCGCAGTCTTGGCTGGCCGATATGGCGGGGCAGTTTTAGGTGGAATATTGGCAGGGTTTCCGGCAGGATTTCTTTCGACCTTTGTTATTGCCTATTTTGCTCGCGGCGTTCGCTACACTCAATCATTTGCCCGCATGCTGATGCTCAGCGGTTCTACGAACCCAACGGTGTATGCAGTTGCGGTGCATTTTCTGTACCCTCGCGTAGGGCTGTGGTGGGGCACGGCGATCGCCTTCGTAATTAGCCTAGTGTGCATGCAGTATGTCGTTGCGCCGCTGATAGCTCGGCTGAATCGACCTGCTACAATGAGCGCATGAGCGAAACGGTACGAACGGTCTTGGGTTTGAGTTCTGGTGTGTTGATGGCGCTTTGCGTGGTGCCGTACATTCGTGATATTTTGCGCCACACAACTAAACCAGAACGGGCGACCTGGTGGGTGTGGATGGGGCTGGGTGTTATGGCCAGTATTGCGCAGATTCAAGCAGGCAGCACCTGGTCTGTGGTTATGACAATTGTAAGTGCAATTGGCTGTGGGGCAATTGCTTTTTTGTCTTTACGCTATGGGTATGGCAGGTTTAAATTTCGAGACGGAGCGGTACTGGTAATTGCGGCGCTCGGCATGATCGTTTCGCAGATTTTACACAGCCCACTTACCGCGCTCCTGATAATTGTGGCCGTAGATATGATAGGTTACAGCTTAACAATTGCGAAGACGTGGCATGCCCCCAAAACAGAGACGCTTCTAACATGGGTGCTGTCTTGCATGAGTGGCTTTTTGGGCCTCGCGGTCGTTGGAACTCTTAACTTTGCACAGCTTATTTATCCGCTATATATTTTCCTGGGGAATGCACTGATGGTCGTAGTCATCCACTATCGCCGCCGCGCGTTATCCTAGTTTTGTTACAATGAACGTATGAACGAGAAGATTGAGGCCTGGAAAGCGCACGTTCGGCAGGTTTCGGCCGATGCTAGTTTTGTGCATCATGAATGGTTTGTAAAATGGCACCTGGAAATTGTGGAGCGGATAGCGCTGGAGCTGTGCAAGAAATATCCAGCGGCAGACCGAGAACTCGTGGAGGTGATGGTGTGGCTGCACGATTACGGCAAGGCCCTCGATTTCGAAAACCAGTACAGCACAACACTTTCAGCCGGGAGAGCAAAACTTACAGAGATAGGCTTTGCCTCGGATTTCGTAGGACGAGCCGTAAGTGGTGTAGAGACTATGGATAAAAAGCTAGAACTAGACCTGCGCGAAGCACCACTTGAGGCGCAAATTGTAGCCAGTGCCGATGGCTGCTCGCACATGGTTGGGCCATTTTTAAGCCTGCACTGGCGTGAAAACCCTCTGCTATCAACTGAAGAATTGCTTGCTAGAAACCGAGCCAAACTTGAGAAAGATTGGAACTACAAAATCACCATACCCGAAGCTCGCGCGGCCTTTGCTGAGCAGTATGAGTTCCTGATGAAACAGAGTGCCGTAGAGCCATTGACGCCAATTATTTAGCGAACTATTGTCCGAGAATAGAGACAGACCGGGCAATCACCAGCGCCAGGGTGGTAATGGAAATAAGCGCTTGCAAGCCCATAAGCACCTTGGCCTGTCTGGTAATAGGGCTGGTATCGGCCGGGGCGAAGTTGATGGCATTGGTGACAGAAATATAGAGGTAGTCGATGAGCGTTGGCTGCCAGTTTGGATAGTCTTTAGGTTCTTTTTGTTGCAAGAACATAAAGTCGCGGTCGTTTTTTGACCAGCGCCTCCCCGTTAGCCCTGGGCTATCAATCTCCCAGTACCACAAGCCAAACACAATAATATTTGTTAAAAATATTGCCACGGCCGAACCCAGTAATTGATACCCCGACAAAACTAGGTCTGGCTCGATTAACTTCCGTACAACAAGTACTACAGCAATGATATTTTCGACAGATATTAACCCAAGCAGCGCATAAGAGGCAGTTTTGTATGCGCTACGGTCTGCGAATTTGGGGTGTATGGCCATTAGACCAAGTATGATTGCTAGCGAAAGTTCGCTGAGAATAATCAGTGGGTGCGGCCCGAATGAAAGGTTTCCATTATTCGACCATGAAACTGCTTGTAAACTCATGGCAACAAACAGCGCCAGTTGAGCCCATATAAAATCGTTTTTAAGGTTAGAATGTATTTTCATAACTCAATTATGACATGATTGACTAGTTTGGTAGCAATGTAATTGACCTGATAAGTTTGCTATCATAAGCAGTATGGCAAAGCAAAAGATGAAGAAAACTAGCTCAAAACAAAAAAAGACTGCTCCAAATTTTTTCGGTCGGCATAAACTGCTCACTGGAATAGGTGTAGTTGTCCTTGGCCTCATCCTCTGGCGCATTATCTACGTTATTAACTACAACCATAGAGTTAATGTAGAGCGAGCCCAGTTTATGGCCGTTAAAGCTGACCTGCATGTTCTTGCCCAGCAAATAGCCCGCGAAGTTGGTCAGCCAACTGAAAGCAAAGAGGTGCAGGAATGTCATTACGCAAGTCGAGATTTTGGTCTCGGTCCGCTCGGATGTTTGCTAAGTACGAAGCAAAACTATAATTTGGAACAGGTTTCTATAGAATCGATAAACGGTATAATTGAACAAGAGCTAAACGTGCAACTCAAGGATAATTCAGCAAATTCACTCCCAAGTTCTGAGGCTTCAAGAAAGGTCTACATATTTAGTTATTCTACTATGAGCTGTGGTGTGGATTATTCTAAAACATCCAACCAGGGGGTAGTTGACATCTATTGTAGTAAAGATGCGTTAAAACCATACTTTCCTGTCTTTGATGGCAGTGACTACTTGCCAAAGTAGTAAAAAGGGTGTACAGTTCGTTTGAAAGTTAATTCTTGGGAGCGTTATGAGCGCAGCACGATCAGTTTTGTCTCGGGGGGGGCATGTTCTGTTTAGCTGTACTATTTTGGGGTTAGTAGCCTTCTATATAGGCCAGTCAGTATATGCAGAAACACCTACTTGGCTTACTGGTGGCGTACCATCATTACAAAAGATTGCAGAGCTGCCGAGCAATACACCGCCTCCCGCTTCTGGCACAGACTGCACGCCATACACGCATCAACCACGAGGGTCTGAACCAGTAAAGACATGTACATTTCCTTTCCAGCTCGGTACTATGACAAAAGGTGCTCGTATAATTACCGGAGGACCTGGTAGTATTCCTATACTATTTCAGGCCAACACAACCAGTACAAGGTTTTTACCTACAAATCGCACCGATTACTCAATGGTTTCCGAAATGAGCACCTACACAACACTACGTATATATAAACCGGGATCGCTTAGTATGCGTGATGTCGCATATTCAAACAATAGCAACCGAGAGCCGAATTATTACATTACGAAAGCGCCCGACTTTGTGCTTAGAGATGGCAACAATTATCCTATCTATTTTGATACGGTAGCCATGGGCTTTTCAGCAAACGGTAAATGGATGGTGGCGAACAATCTAAACAATGGGTTGTGGGTGTTCAATACAGACACCTGGGAGGGGAAGCTATTCGCACCACAGCTTTATAAGGGCGCAGACACGGCGTACATAGGGCCAGGAAGCCCAAGTTTTGCAGTCAGTAATGACGGCAAATATGCTGCGATTGTAAACGCATCTCCAGACGGTACTTCGCCATCGCTTGAGGTGTACGACACGACTACTTGTTCTGACCAATCGGCTACCGCTAAGAGTGCTCGTACGTATTGCCAGTCAAAAGATGTGTGGAACGGACTAGTCAATAAAAAACCTGTAGACGGCGGCATAAAAAGTATAGCTGGCAGCGTAGTGCGGCCCCTAAACCCTAGGTTTAGAACAAACGAAACCTTAAGTTTTAACGCAGTCTATGATTACCAAGGGACGGATATTTACAAGGCCGCAACGTATATAGCAACAGTGTCGGGGGCGCCAACGCATCAACTGGGGTTGCTTGGCATGGGCGATTCGTATATTTCTGGTCAGGGTGAATTTATATATAACCCCAGCTCGACCTAACCTTCCAGTAATAACACCTTGGGCACCCGAATATGGGGCTTCTTTGGTTGTAATTGGTAGGCAATCAGTCCGGTAAGTAGGTTGACACTAAAGTTGGTGATGCTTCGA
>JBATSO010000015.1:0-21072 GCA_049293335.1 Saccharimonadales bacterium (SeqCode) | reverse complement strand
TACATCAGGGAACAAGAGATCGACGATGCTGCTTCATCGGCTCAAGGTGCCTTCTAATAACCACTAACTAATACTGCGGGGCAGCCATCGCCTTTTAGGCGACACCACTCACCAAGCCACCGGCATGGCGGTGGTGTCTGACTTTGGCCATTACTATTCACACCCGTTGGCAGATTAAAGTACGCAAACTGGCTAAGTGAAAGATACTGTTCTACGCTTAAAGACATTATTTCTCCTTCCTTACGAGACTAAATATTTGATTGAACTGCTTATCCCCAGAATTTAGTAAATCTAGTAGATCATTTTTATCTAAAGTGGCACCATACCAAGTATTTTTGTCGATATTTATTTTATAATCGATTCTTTGTGTATATGTACTGACATCTTTAAGTTGCTCTGCTACCGTTTTTATCGTTTTCAGGTATCTTTCGTCCTGAGCACTATCATATATTTTTTCGGAAATTACGACATCATACGCTATCTTTATTCGATACTTTTCTAAAGCATCTCTGAGCTTAGGGATAGGGCTGTTAACTTTAACATCATCTGGGGGATATATAGCAATATTTACCTTTAAAGAACTAGGCCATTCTAGTTGCCCACCAAATCTTCCTCTTAAAGCACTCTCTTCAGCATCGGACCATATTGCCCCAGCATATTGATCATGATATCCTCCACCTGCGCTAGCTATTCTAAAAATCATTTTTGTATTATTCTTAGGATAGGCATCCCCCCTTGTCTCTCCTCTCACTCCAAACCCACTACCATCTGTACGAATATTCTCGACAACAAACTCCTGCCCATACTTGCCTTTCAGATAGTTCGCCATCTTTTTTTGTTCGTTAATTTGACTGCCTCCTCCTACAAACCACCAGAATCCTAGAAGGACAACGAGTAGTCCAGCCAGTGCTACGATAAACTTCTTTGAAGTGAATGAAATCTTTCTAGACGTCGTTTGCTGTGTTGGTTTCTTTTTGTTTGTTATGTGTGAATTATGTGCCATCGTTCTGGTACCCTCCAAAGAAATTGGTATATTCTCAGTCTACGCTCATCATCTAAGCCTAACAATAGCTGAGTTTGTGTTGTTTGGGTACGGTTTTCTGGAGCACGCGTGTTACTAACTCGGGGAGCTTAAACGTCACCGCCTTCGCCCCCAGGGTTCCGTCGGCTGTCGTGTCGTCTTGGCCGGTTTTCCAGGTGATGTATTGTGCCAGTGCTCCGCCTAAGGAGTGGCCGGTGAAGGTAATGTCATTGGCTGTGTTACTGTCGTTTGCACGACCTTCTATGTACAGTCGTAGTTCTTCTTCGGTTATGAGGGTTGGATCGTAGTTGGCTTCTTGGCATATGACTTGCTTTACAAAGTTGTAAGCATCGCCGAATTGGCCAGGGGCGCCAAAGGTACCAGACTGTAGAGCTAGCTGAGCATCGGTCATGATATCGGCTATGGTCTGTGGTTCTGTACCACGGAAGGAGAAGACTATTTCGCCAGTAGCAGGGTTCTTAAACGCGCAAGCAGAAAAGCCATTGACGTTGTTTGGTTGGTAGGAGATTAGCTGCCATGAGGAGAGAGATGGAAGGGCGGAGAGTGCAGGCCTTCCTGATAGAAGATTGCCTCGACTACAACTTCTACCGGCCGCACAGCATGCTCCGCATGTGTACGCCCGTGGAATACCTCCAAGGTATTCCAGGCTACGAGAATGCTACACTGGATACTAGTGTCCTATATGTTTAGGAGCCGGACCCCTTACGAGTGCCCTGTTGTTAGCTATTAGTTGCTGTTGGGGTCGTAGGATATTCGCTCTGGTTGGGATTCGGGCTGAGGTTATGGTGTTCATTGTGGCACGTTTTTTGTTACCACTAATATATCTTGATTATACGCAAGATAAAATTAATTATACTTTCACGCTTAATGAGGCTACATAGTGTTTGCCTAATATGTTGCAGACATCGTAATTGCTTAGCAATTCATGCAACTTTCCAAGTATGCCAGGTTCAACAACAGTAACCTTATGGGTACCAAGTAAACATGAGCGTATACGGTTTTGTTTTATATTGCCGAAAAACGGAGATAATTTATTGTTAGCCTAAATACAGCGATACAGGGGCTTCAATTGCAGATTATTGTGGGATGGTTTTTTCGGTGAGGGTATAGGTGGTGCCGTTGCTTTTAACTGCCGTTAGTGAAAAATGAGCGCACTGGGTTTCGACCGCATCGCACGGTTCGCCGTTGGGTCCAGTGGGTATGTAGGCGTACTGGCCTTTGGTGGTTTTGTTAGCGAACTGACTTGTTTTTGAGTCTGTGTCGCTCATGCTGGAGTCTTGAATATATGGTATGTAGGTTTGCCGCCAGGTGGGGTCGTTGGCCTCGGCTAGCGTTGGGTAGGTGTTGTTTGCCGTACCATACCGCACAAAATGAGACTGAATAAGCCCTAGTTCGAACTCGCGGTCGCTATCGGCCAGCCGCAGCATGATGTCGCTAGTAGTCATAGTAGACTCTGTAAATTTTTGCTGCGATTTGTAAATACTATAGCTCGCCATAACTAACCCCGAGAGCATTGAAAAAACAAGCGGGACCACAGCAAGCTTAAACGCCCTCTTCGGTTTAACCTCAATAGGCCCTCCACTGGCAGGCGAGGCACGAAACACACGACCGTTCGATTGGCTCCGTGTTGTCTGCTGGGTGGAAGGTTTGGCGTATGATGGTCGTTCTGTGTGCATGTCAATTATTCTAGCATGAGTGTCCTCTGCAAAAGTGGCGTAGTAGCAACAAAGTTCTGCTATAATGACATACATAACAAAGGAGGTGTGATGACTTGGTTTATTATTGGGGTACTTATCGTATTAGTGGCAACGGGCCTATTTACGGTAAAGCAACAAACTACAGCAATCGTTGAACGGTTTGGACGGTTTAAGAAGGCCTCTAAAGCTGGCTTGAACTTCAAAATTCCGCTCATCGACCAAATTGCAGGTCGTGTAAACCTACGCGTACAACAGCTTGATGTGCAGGTCGAAACAAAAACCAAAGACAACGTGTTTGTGTTTGTAATTGTTAGCGTGCAATATTTTGTGCCTGCCGAAAAAGTGGTTGATGCATTTTATAAGCTTCAAAATCCAACCGAACAAATTACCGCCTACGTGTTCGACACGGTACGTGCCCGCGTGCCCGCTGTTAACCTCGACCAATTGTTCGAAATGAAAGACGATATTGCCACCGCCGTTAAGGCCGAACTCGACACAGTTATGGACGACTTTGGTTACGGCATCGTCAAGGCTCTTGTAACAGACATCAATCCTGATGAAAAAGTTAAATCTAGCATGAACGAAATCAACGCCGCTCAGCGTCTGCGTGAAGCCGCTATTCAGCAGGCCGAGGCCGATAAAATTCGCGTGGTTAAGGCCGCCGAAGGCGAAGCCGAAAGCAAGGCGCTTCAGGGGCAGGGTATTGCCAACCAGCGCAAAGCCATCATCGAGGGTCTGAAAGAGTCTGTCGAAAACTTTAGCAGTGCAGTCAACGGCGTCAACAGCCAAGATGTTATGAACCTGGTTATGATGACACAGTATTTCGACACCATTAAAGAACTCGGCCTCAGCGGCAAAAACAGCACCATCCTCATTCCTCACGGCCCTGGTGGCATGACCGACATGAGCGACCAAATTCGAAACGCCATGATTACCGCCGAACAGGTCAATAAGTCGGCAAAAAGCAGTTAGCTAAACGCCACATACGTACCAAAAACCCGAATGATTTGCCAAAAGCGCTTCATTTGGGTTTTTTTGTTTGACAAAATCACTTTAGTTTGGTAAAGTGCTTGCTATGAATACCTATGATATGACGATTATGGAAAACGGTTTGGCACAGCAGCTCGCAGAGTCTCTAGCTAGCATTTCCGATGTTTCCAGCATGCAGGCCTTCTTGCGTGATGTCATGACCGAAAAAGAAGTTGCCGAAATCAGCGCGCGCCTAGAAGCCGCTCGTATGTTAGCTGGCGGCGCATCGTACGCAAGTATTATTAAGCGTACTAAGCTTAGTAGCCGCACAGTGGCCCGTATAAGCGACTGGCTACAAAATGGGGCAGGTGGCTATAAAGCCGTGATTGAAACCATGCATCATACCCATCTATCGCCGGACTTGTCGACGTAATTTGCTTTTCACCAAACACCAACGTCGGACAAGCTCCGGCGTTTTTACTATATCACTAACATACGATGCAATTCGGTTGTCCAAAATAAACCGTACGGCCGTACGGTTTATAAATAAATTGTAAGGAGTAAACATAATGAACGAAATAAATATTTACGATATCGCGGGAGGAAATCGCACTGCACTGGTTCGGGGGTGTCTTCATACGACGACTGGAGTGTGTCCAGAAACTTTTAACTGAAGGCATAGAGCAAGTGGGGTTTCTGGATCAAGCACAGAACAACGCCCAGCGTCTTACGATGATGGGAGGTGAACTTTGTGTCAATGCGACCCTTGCCGCAGCATATAGCCAAGCTCAAGACACAGGGGTTTTGATGCTGTCGGACGGCACGAACGTGCAATATGAAGTGCGCGGAGAATTGGTTAGTATCAGGATTCGCTTGGCGTACCAGATAGTTTTCGGGGACGTAGGTTGCCGCGTAGTAGTTTTTGATGGAATTGGCTATATCGTTTGCCAGCGAACAATACGGGCAAAGCGGCGGATGCTACAGCAGCTATGTAAAAAATATAGCCTGCCAGCGGCAGGGATAATAGAGGTGCAGGATAATACTATTCGGCCAATTGTCTATGTAGCCGCAACCGACTCGCTGGTATATGAAACAGCTTGCGGCTCCGGCAGTATCGCGTATTATCTCACGACAGACCGTGCCAAAGTGGGCAGATCGCTCCATGTGCGACAGCCGACTGGGCAGAATATATTCGTCCAACAGAAAAACCCAACACAGCCTGAATTTACTGTAACCGCAAACATCAACCAAATACGTAATAAAAATAAACCGTACGGCCGTACGATTTATAAAAACTAGGAGTAAGATGAGATGAAAAATGTGGAAATGTGTAGGGGAGAATATGAGCCAAGGGGTATGGCTGAGTAGTGGGAGTAATGTTTTGTGCAATCACAAAAGTCGCGAACCCTTAACTCTTAACTCTTAACTCTTAACTCTTAACTCTTAACTCTGTATACTAGGAGGTATATGACACTTTCGACTCAACCATACAAAGGTGCACGCGATTTCTACCCCGAAGACAAGCGTTTGCATAAATACATATTTAGTAAAATGCGCGAGGCTTGTGAAACCTTCGGCTACGAAGAATACGATGCGCCAGTTATTGAGCCAGTAGAACTGTATTTGGCCAAAACGAGCGAGGAGATTGTAAACGAGCAAACGTATGTGCTGACTGATCGCGGTGGGCGAAGTGTGGCGCTTCGGCCAGAGATGACACCTACCGTGAGCCGCTTAGTGGCCGCACGCCGGCAAGAGCTAGCGTATCCGGTACGGATGTTTAACATTGGTGGTCGCTGGCGTTACGAACGGCCCCAACGTGGGCGTTACCGCGAATTTTTCCAGCTAGACTGTGACATATTTGGCTTGGAAGGCGTGGAGGCAGAGCATGAGATAATCCAGGTAGCCGACCGAATAATGAAGAGCTTTGGCGCGAAGCCGGACATGTACACCATTCGGGTAAATAGTCGCAAACTGGTCAATTGGCTTTTTAACGACTACCTCGGGCTTTCGCAGACGCAACAGGACATGATGCGTCGTCTTATAGATCGTTTGCACAAAATGGAACAGGAAAGCTTCCTAGCACAGGCTGATGCTATTTTTACGCCTACGCAGCGAGAAACGGGCGTGCTTGATAAGCTCATGCAGCTCATGGAGGCAAAACTGCTCAACGACTTACCCTCAGGCGCAGAGGAGCTTCCCTCTGTCTTGCTTCTAAAACGGCTGAGTGACCTTTTGCAGGAGTCACGCATAACCAATGTACGGTTCGACGTTACGCTCATGCGTGGTTTTGAGTACTACACAGACATGGTGTTTGAGGTGTTCGATGAACATCCCGAAAACAACCGCAGCATGTTTGGCGGCGGACGATACGACGGACTGGTTGGTCTTTTTGGCGTCGATCCCGTGCCCACAGTGGGCTTTGCTATGGGAGATGCCACGATCCAGAATTTCCTAGAAGGTCACGAGCTAGTGCCGCAGCTTCCTCCGGAAACTGATGCGTACGTAGTGCTACTGGGTGAAAACATGTACGAAAAGGCGCAGGGTGTGCTGGCTCGCTTTCGTGAGGACGGTCTCCGTATAGCGGTAGACACCACGGGTCGCAAACTGGAAAAACAAATCAAAACAGCGGTTAAAAAAGGTATAGAGCACGTAATTTTTATCGGTGAGACGGAGTTATCTGAAGAACGATACAAGTTGAAGAATTTGCAAACTGGTGATGAAGAAACGCATGGTAGCGAGCGGATTGTCGCAATATTGCGAGATGGTCGCCGTCGGCACGCTATGCTAGACGATAGCTCGTCTACTCATGACGACTTTGACGCATGACGGCTACCAACCATTCACTTACTGGTGCGCTTATTGGCTTATCTATTGCTAACCCCTGGCTGGCAGTGCCGATAGCATTTGCGTCTCATTTCGTGCTTGATGCAATACCGCATTTTGGTTTTAAGGGCAAACTTACAGACGATGAATTACTCTGGCGGCCAGCCTTTAAAGTGCTGTTGGCCGTTGAAGCAATTCTATGCTTTATCATTGTTGTTGCATTATGGCAAACACAGCCGCAACACTGGTCGGTGGCCGCCATATGTGCATTTACGGCCGCTTCGCCTGACCTATACTCCGCACCACGGTTTTTTAAGGTCAATGGTATAACGCATAACGAAGTGAAGTGGAATAGGTTTCGACGTTTCCATCATGCAATTCAGACAGAGCGAGTCTGGGGCGCGGGGATTGAGCTTGTGTGGCTGATTGGTACATTAAGCCTATTTCTTACGCAATTACACTAACTGGCATTCTCTGGCCATCTCTGGTACAGTAGCTACTTATGCAGATCACCAAGAAACAACTCAACCCTACTAAAGTCGAACTAACAATTGCCGCCGATGTCGAGCAGTTGAAAAGTGCCAAAAACTTGGTACTAAAAGAGCTGGCTAAAGACCTCAAACTGGCCGGCTTTCGTAAAGGCCACGCGCCCGTTACCATGGTAGAAAAGGTGGTAGACCAACAACTTTTACAAAATAAAATTATCGACCACGTTGTAAACCAACTTTATTCGTCGGCGGTGGAGCAAGAAAAGCTAAAAGTAGTTGGTTCGCCAGAAGTGAATCTTGCCAAATATGTACCAGACACTACGCTTGAATTAACTGCTATTGCTGAAGTGATTGGTGACATAAAACTGCCCGACTATAAAAAGTTTAGCTTTAAGAAACACGTTGAGACTGTCGATGACGACGAAGTAGAAAAGGTTATCGATGACCTGCTAGCAAGAGATGCTGCTAAAAATGAGGTGCAGCGGGCGGCGAAAGATGGCGATGAAGTTACCATAGATTTTGCAGGAAGCGATGCTAAAACAAAAGCAGCCATTGAGGGCGGATCGGGCAATGACTATCCCTTAATTATCGGTAGTAACACGTTTATTCCGGGGTTTGAACCCGAACTCATTGGCCTAAAATCTGGCGATGAAAAAACATTTGTTATTACCTTTCCCAAAGACTACCCCGTGGCTGCTTTGCAGAGCAAAAAGGTACGTTTTGAGGTGGCTGTTAAAAAGGTAAGTGAGCTGGTTAAGCCAAAGCTTGACGAAACCTTTGTGGCCAAAATTGGACCATTTAAAACACCCGCCGAATTACGCAGTGATATTCGAAAACAGGTCGGCTACGAAAAAGATGTGCAGGCGCAGCGTGTTCTTGAAAATGAACTTTTAACGAAACTTGGCGAAAAAACTGTTGTGGCACTCCCCGAAGCATTGGTAGAACAAGAGGTTGAGCGCATGCTCGAGGAAGAAAAGCGTAACCTCATGTACCGCGGCCAAACCTGGCAAGAACACCTGAAGGCCGAGGGCAAAACCGAGGAAGAACACAGGGCAGAGCAGCGCGAGCAGGCCATTATGCGGGTGCGAATTGGTCTGGCCCTGGGCGAAGTTGCCGAAAAAGAGGGGGTGCAGGTAACTCAGCAAGAGTTCGAGGCTAGATTGGACGCGCTGAAACAGCAGTATACCGACAAACAAATGCAGGCCGAACTCGCCAAGCCCGAAAACCAGCGCGATATTTTAAGCCGTATTCTCACCGAAAAAACCATTGCCGTACTGCTCGGCTACACCTTGCGTTAACCTTCTGGTTTATCAAAATAGTGTAACGGAGTTCTTGCGCGTGGAAATGCTCGCGGCTTAAGCAGGCTCTTTAGTGGTGCGTTCGAACCTTCACCGCAAAGTAACCCCTCACTACCCAAGCAGCGCAAGCTGCTGGAAATAACCCGTAGGGTTACTGGAGCTGCTGCGCCACGTAGTGGTGCAGAGCGACAGCACAGTAGCTAAAGCTTTGGCGCCCCGTTCGGTTTTGCTACCAAAACTACGCTTACGTTTCAGTACGAGAGGCCTAAGGTCTCGTTCGGCCCGGTTGTTGTCGCATGGCGTGTCGGCTGTCAAGCAGACGAATAGCCTGACTTGGCCAGCCCGGAGGATCTGGGCTTTTAACCTCTTTAGCTTATCGGGTTCACTTGGTGGTAGCTGGTTTGCCAGTGCTTGTACACGGCTCCAGAGTGCCTGGCTTTGCGTAGCCCGTACCACTTCGTCGTACGGCTCGCCCAGGTACAGGCGTAGGTCTTCGTAGATCGTCGCAAACTGGTTGTACCACCAGGTGACATATGGTTGTTGGTTGTGGGGCAGATTTTGGTTGTACCTAAGGTCACGAATGCACCGGTACAGGTGTGCCCAACAGAGTTGCTGTTGACCTGACAGGTTACGGTACGCACTGTAGTCGTCAGTGATGTGTATGCCTTTTGTATTGTCACCGCCATGGAGCGCTCTGGCGTGTGCGGCACCTCGGCTGGTAGCCAGGTGAAATACGGTGTTGGGGCTGTACGCGTCAACCATGACCCAAGCGTACCCGGCATTGTCGGCGTCTCGAATCTTCCATGGAGTTTCGTCGTAGTGTCGAACAGGTGCGGCTCGGATGTCAGCCTTGAGCTGGTTGTAGGCTGGGAGCCACGCCCGGTGCTGACGGTGTAAGCTATTGGCTATCTCGCCGTCACTGACAGCAATACCATACAAGCCCAAACAGAGCTGGCTGACCTGAGCATAGCTCAGGCCGACGACACTTACCATATGGGTGATCAATAACCGGATGTTCGAGCCAAGGGTTACGGTTTGACCGCTGAGATTACGTGCTGTCGTCGCCTTGCCGCAAACCGCACAAATACCCCGCTCAATAGCGTATTTAGTCACCAGGTGTGCTCGGTAGCCGAGTGTTAGCTCGGGCAAAGGAATATCTTCTTGGTAGCGATCATGCGTCGTTGTTTTGGTACAGTCAAAGCCGCCTCCACACGCACAGGTTTCGGGAAGTGGTACTACCACTTCCGCCGTAATGGCTGAGGCGGGCGGCAACGGACGGCGATAGCTACGTTTACTTCTTGGCTGTGGGGTAGGTTTTGTCTGGTCGGCTACTGGTGTACCAGCTGGCGGCTTGCGTTTCTTGCCAAAGACCATCATTTGCAGTTCAGCAATTTGGATGGCTTGGGTTTGGTTCTGCTGTTGCAATGCCGCAACTAATGCCCGTAGCTCTTGTACCTCTTCCCGAAGAGCTGCTTTGGTTACTTGGTCTTGCCTATGCAACTTACGCAGGTTACGCAGTTCGGCCATACGAGCGGCAATGACTTCATTTGATACTCTTTTGTTAGCCATAGGTGTTTGTCTTGATTCGTCCTATCCTACAGGATAGTCGAAAGCCCCTGATGGGGCAAGGGTAGTGAGCAGTTACACGAAATGTTTTTGACTATTAATTAATATTGTGCTATAGTTAAACATACAGACAAAGAATAAAAATATGAAACCACCAGATACATTGAAAACAAGCGTAGCCAACCCCTACGAGGCACCTAAACTTCCGATTAGAGACAGATTAAGCGGGCGGCTGGGAGCTATGGTGATGCCGGCACGCGGGGGCATTCAAAAGGATGGAGCTGAAACGGCGCCTATGCTGGTTAATCTATACGCATTAGCCCCCGGTCCTCCCACACTTTCTTATATGACTCGTGAGCAGCTACAGCTAGCGGCAGATGGTTCTACACGAGGGGAGCGACTAGAATCGAAAGAAAAGCCGTTTGAGATACCACCCCTAAGTATTGTGCAGGTTCCTGGTGCCGAGAGTTGGAATGACAATACAAAAGATGGCGCACATATAAGAAGCTTGGCGCGCTCTGGTAAACCGCTCACACCCATATCTGGTACGGCGACTGCTTATGTTCAGCCAAATGGGATTATTTACTATAGCTTAGGCAATAATGGGGCGCATACGGCGAAAGCAGCAGTGTTACGCGCACTGGGTGGCGACACGACACCGCTACCGCTACATGGGCAGCTAGCATTCGTGCACTTGACGCACGATACTTTTCCTTTGCCCCCGCAAGAAAGCGCTGGAGTTCGTTATTCTTTGCTGGCTCGCAGCCAGCGTACACCCGCGTAGACCAGGGGTGTAGCTACGACAGACATGGCGCATTTGAGTAGCCAATACGGCAGCAACAGCCCCCATAAAAAGACGAGGTTTTCGCCAAAAGGTCGGTGCAGGGCATAAAAGGCCAGTGTTAAAAACACGGCCGAATCTACGAAAAACGACAAAAAATTAGAGGCGTTATTGCGCAGCCACAATTTACTTTTGCCCAAGCGCTCGCGTAGTTTAGAAAACACAGCAATGTCGAGCAGTTCGGCTACAGCAAAAGCGGTCAAACTGGCAAGTGAAATCCGAATAGAGGCATGAAATACTTGGTCATACGCTGGCTCGTTTGCAGCCGAACGAGCCGTGGGGGGCAGGGAGGTTGCAAGTGCGGCGTACGCGACAAGTAGGGCGATTACTATAATGCCCGTGTACACTAAGCTGCGAGCACGGGCTTTGCCGTGAACCTCTACTACAACATCGGTCAAAGAATACAGTAGTGGTAGCACAAAAATAGCGACCGAGGCATTAAAATGCTGCTGGCCAAGGGTAAAAAGTGGGAATGTTTTGGCCCCCATAAGCTCAGCAACTACGACCCCAAATATATAGAGCCCAGCTACTACATCGTATCGCCGAATTGACGGGAAATGCTTGTTCACGTACCCTGCCTTTACTGATTAGGTAGCAATTATACGCTGACTAGCGAATAGTTGGCAAGCGGCTACTTGCGGGTAAGCACCAGAAGTTCGCGGCCCACAATTTGGCTTTCGCGGTGGTAAATAAGCTCGCTGTTTTGGGCGTGTTC
Organism: Saccharimonadales bacterium (SeqCode); assembly: GCA_049293335.1. GTDB lineage: Bacteria > Patescibacteriota > Saccharimonadia > Saccharimonadales > UBA4665 > JAGXIT01. The sequence continues at coordinate 9,633 of JBATSO010000015.1, read as the reverse complement.
GAACTGAATGCGCTCGAAGCCGAGCTCGCTTAGGCTTTGGATAAGTGGTAAATGCTTTTGCTCGCGGCCATCGAACCAGCAGGGCACGGCTAGGCACAAGCGCGTGTCTTGGGGTAATTGTGGCTGAATGTTTTGAATAAATTTTTTTAGGATGAGATTTACTTCTGATATGGTTTGTGCGAGCACGGCCGAGCTGGGGCGTTCGGTAAAGGGGCGGCCCAGGTACGTTTCGCAGGCAACAACAACTTTGGAATTTGGAATTTGGAATTTGGAATTTTGCCACTTGTGGCTGGTGGCATCGGCAATTTCGAGATTGTAGATTGTAGGCGCTAGGTTGTAGGACTTAAAAAGCCACTGTAGGTTCTCGTTTGTGTATTCAATCATGCGGGGTTCAAGGTCGGTGCCGTATGCGCCGTAGCCCATTAAAATAGCTTCTTGTAGCACAACACCAGTTCCACAAAACGGGTCAAGTACGGTGATTTTTTCTTGACTCATGTCTCTTGACTCATGCCTCTGAACCTCGCCAGTGGCGAGATTCACGATAATCTGCGCCAGTTTGGGCGGCAGCATGCCCACACGGGCATCACGCTTTGGTCGGCCGCGGTCGCGTAGGGTGTAACTGGCAATATCTTGAATGGCAACGGTGCGGGCTATATATGTTTTGTCTTGGGCTGCAATCAACAAAAGTTCGGCACCGTTTGATTTGGTTAGGTTACCGTGAATGACCTGCGCGGCACTAAGCTCGGTGTCGTTGTTTGGAATGAGTCGCACCGAGCCATCGTGGCGGCTGCGGATGATTTTTTTCAGCGTTAGGCCGAGGGCATTTAATTTGGCGGCTGAAACATTGAAACTGTATGCAGATAATCCCAGGTGAAACTTTCCTTCGGTTGGTAGGGTAAATGAGCTGGAACGTACGTACGTAGTGAGCACCTTTTCCACTTGGTTCCAGTTGGTAGAGGGTAGTTCACCGACGACATTTGCCAGGCGGGTGCTGCCACCTAGTCGCGCGAAATTTATTTCTTGAACACTACAACTTAAACCTGCCGCTTTTGCAGAGATTGCCGTTACAGCACTAGCCCCATACAAACTTTCTAGCTCGGCCAGTCCAAGTGCTGGCTGCCGACCAAGTATGCAAATAGATTGAATCATACCTGTATAATACCATTTAGCATGACTGACACTTCATTTCTGCGCCGAAACTGGAAAGTAATACTAAACATAGTAACGCTACTCGCGCTAGTGGGGTTGGCGTTTGCTATACGGAAGCAGTTTAAGCAGACGTTCGATAATTTGTTTCAGGTGAATGCTTGGGCGCTACTTTTGATGATACCTGCGCAATTATTAAACTACGATGCGCAAACTAGGTTGTACAAAAGCTTGTTCGCAACGGTTGGCAACGAGCTGAGTTACAAAAAGTTGTTCAAGGGCACGCTCGAGCTTAACTTTGTAAACCATGTGTTTCCCAGCGGGGGTGTAACGGGCATTTCCTACTGGGGGTTACGCATGAAAGACAGGTCGATCACTACGGCAAAAGCCACGGCGGTACAGCTTCTTAAACTTGTTTTGTTGTTTTTGTCTTTTGAAGTGCTGATTGTGTTTGCGGTGTTTGCCCTGGCGGTCGAAGGGCATATGAGCAGCCTTATACTACTACTGGCAGGAAGCGTTACGACCGTCTTGGTTATAGGCACAGTTGGGTTCGGCTTTATTATTGGTAGTAAACGACGAATTGCGGGCTTTTTTGCCTATATGAGTCGGTTTTTAAACCACACTATGCGTGTCGTACGACCTAGCCATCCTGCTGAGACAATAAATGTCGAGAAAGTTCGCGCACTGTTTGAAGACTTGCACGAAAACTATATGGCCATGAGCAAAGATTGGCGCAGATTAAAAAGGCCCTTTATGTGGGCATTTATGGCAAATATTTGGGAAGTTATGACTATTTACGTGGTGTATATTGCGTTTGGTTCACCTGTAAATATTGGGGCAGTTATTTTAGGGTATTCTGTAGCAAATTTTGCAGGGCTGGTAAGTATTTTGCCTGGGGGGGTAGGAATTTACGAAGGGTTAATGACCCTAACACTCTCGGCCACGGGAGTACCGAGTCGTTTAAGCTTGCCTGTGACTATAATGTATCGTGTTTTGAACACACTTTTGCAGGTGCCGCCAGGGTACTATTTGTATCATAAGAATCTTCAGCAAGCCAAGTTGGCCACTCGACATGACAGAGAGTAACCGTATAACTTTGGGGGTGAGCGAGTTTGTTGCGTATCTTAACCAAACGCTTGAAGTGGCGTATCCGTTTGTTGAAGTCGTAGGGGAGCTGACCAACTTTAAAGTTAGTCGTAATCGTTGGGTATATTTTGACCTACAAGATGAAGGCGCCAGTTTACGATGTTTTGGGACGGTCTACAGCCTACCGGGGCCATTACAAGATGGCATGATGGTGCGGATTGGTGGGTCGCCTCGCGTGCACCCGCTGTACAACATGAGTTTTAATTTTCAGCACATTACGCCTGCTGGCGAAGGTGCTATAAAGCAAGCAGCAGAATTGCTGGCAGCTCAGTTACAAAAAGAGGGTTTGTTCGACGCTGCTCGTAAACGCCCCATGCCATCGCCGCCGCAACGAATTACGCTTTTAACAGCCGGGAGTTCGGCAGCCTACGCAGATTTTATTAAGATTGCGAACGCTCGTTGGGGCGGTGTACAGATAGAGCATTACGACGTATTAGTGCAGGGCGAACAGGCGCCAACGCACATTATAGAAGCGCTCAAAAACGCCAACGAGGCGGCCACTGCGCCAGATGTTATCGTAGTAATACGAGGTGGTGGCAGCGCAAGCGATTTGGCGGCCTTTAATGATGAACGTGTCGTGCGGGCGGTGGCAGCCAGTCGGGCGCCAGTGCTGGCGGCGATTGGTCACGAAAATGATGTTTGCTTAACGGAACTTGCGGCAGATGTACGCGCCAGTACTCCAAGCAACGCAGCCGAGCTGTTGTTGCCAGATAAAAAGCTTGAGCTGCGGCACATAACTAGTTTGCAACAGCAGCTCAATCAAAACTTGGTTGATTCAATTCGTTTAAAAACAGTCATAGCAGAGGCTCTGAGCGAAGAGCTTCGTGGTGGGCTGGGAATGGTGTTTGCGGCTACGAAGGAGCGTGTTGCGCAGTCAGAGCAACTACTTGTAGCGTACGATCCGCTGCGGCCACTGCAACACGGTTACAGTATTGTGCAGAAGCATGGTCGAACGGTACGCAGTATTGAACAAGTTTTCAAGGATGATACTATTGAAATAAAGTTTTTGGATGGCAGTTTACAATCCCAAGTAACAGGTAAGCAGAAAGGTGGCATATGAAGCAATTTGCTGACTTTAATTATAGTGAAAAGCTGGCAAAACTCGAGGCAATTGTACAAAGTTTGCAAAGTACCTCAACCGAGCTCGATGAGGCAATCAAGCTGCATGCCGAGGGCCAGACTCTTGCAAAAGAACTTAAAGAGTTTCTTAGTAAGGCCGAAAATGAAGTTATGCAGCATATTGCGAAAGCGGACTAGTCGATGCAAGCAGTACTACTAGGCGTTACGATAATTGTAGTCTGTTTTGCGCTGGTTGTGTTTGTGGGTGCGCCGTATTTACCAACCCTAAAACCTCAAATACAAACAGCTATAAAGCTTCTGAATGTCGAGCCAGGCCAAACAGTGCTAGAACTTGGTAGCGGCGACGGTAAAGTTATGTTAGCAATGGCTCAGGCGGGTTTGCACGTGGTGGGAATAGAGGTAAACCCGCTGCTGGTTATGGTATCGTGGTGGCGGACTAGAAAATACCGAAACCAGGTGCAGGTTATTTGGGGTAGTTTTTGGAACGTGTCCTGGCCGCCATCCGATGGAGTATTTGTGTTTTTACTCGATCGTTTTATGCCAAAGCTCGATGCTCGTATGCGTAACTATAAAGGGCCGATTGTGAGCATTGCCTTCAAAATCCCCCTTAAGAACCCTGTGCGAGAAGAAAATGGCGTGTACTTATATGAGTATAGCTAAATAAATATTGCTTGCGTGAAGCACACACGATGCGTTACCATGAGCAGTATGAAACGCGTGGACAACGAAGCAGGTAGTAGTACAGCTTTGCTCATTGGCCTGATTGGTGTTAGTTTACTATTTTTTGGGGCGGCCGGTTTTGGGGTGTGGGCCTTTATGGGTCGGCAAGACTACAAAAAAAATGTTGACGCCAAAATAGCCACGGCAGTCGAAGCCAACACCAAACAAGTGCAGTTGAAAGACGCGAAAGACTACGCCGAGGCAGTTAAGCAGCCGCTTAAACCATACATTGGCCCAGAGGCGTACGGTAGTGTACACATTAATTATCCAAAAACATGGAGTGCCTATGTTGTAAGCGGCAATTCGGGTCAGCCGCTGGATATGTATGCTCAGCAAGATGTTGTACCATCTGTTACCGACCAAAACTCTGTATTTGCACTGCGCGTTCAGGTAATGCCAAGAGTTTATAGCCAGGCAATTACCCAATACCAGGCTTTGCAGAAACAGGGCAAAATTACGGTGGCGCCCTATGCGCTACCAAAGGTGCCAACGGTAACTGGTCTAAGAATTGACGGCCAAATAACGCCAACTAAAAGGGGCAGCTTGGTCATAATGCCCATGCGTGACAAAACGCTCACCATTTGGACCGAGTCCGACCAGTTCCTTGGCGACTTTAACAACATTATTTTGCCAAATGCTAGCTTTTCACCGTAGCTTCGAGGTTTGATCTTCGCTATACTACTACCTGTATAAACAGTGCCGAGGTGTGGACGGTTAAGGGCGAGGGTAGGTTGGTGTATGGGTCAGCAAAAGGGTAAGTATGGGGCGCTCAGCGATCAAGAAAGATTGTTTTTGAGTGTTGCAGACAGCGTTAACCATATTTTTTTGCAAATACGTCAGACCAGTGAACTCGCAACTACGGTACCAAATAAAAAACAACACCAACGTTGGGGTAGTATATATGACCTAAGTAGCTCGTCACTTCATTTACTAGAAAGCTATGCCATGACCATACGTTTGCACGGCGGGTCGATGCACCCCGAGATCGTACCTGTAGCGCTAACGGCGTTGCTGCAAGAAACAGCTCATGTACTTGAGCCCTACGCAAAACAATATGGGGTACAAGTTGAGCTGGATCTGCCCACAAAACTATCACCCGTTCTTAGTGACGGGGCTATTTTAAAATCGGCGTTGGTAAGTTTGGGCCAAGTTTTTGTACTTTCTCAGGCAGAGCGTGAACAACCTCAGCCAATTCGTATGAGTGCCCACAAGGGTCGGTACGGAGTAATAACAGGTATGTATGCTGAGGGTGCCGACTTAACGAGCGGCGCGCTTCGGCGTGCGCGTATGTTGCATGGCAATGCTACCCAGCCATTATCAGAGCTGGTAGGGGGTGCTGCGGGGGGAATTTTAGTGGCCGATACATTGCTACAATCGCTTTCTTCAAAACTTCACATTGCTCGGTACCATAAGGTCGCTGGGTTAGCGGCAACGTTGCCAGCCTGCCATCAACTTCAATTCGTGTAATATGCACATACTTATAGTTGAACCCGATAAAATCCTCCAAGACTCTTATAAAGATATGCTTTTAGCGGGGCGTTACACAGTAGACGGTGCCTTTACTGCCGAACAGGCTATAGGCTGCGCCGATAAAACCAGACCTAACGTAGTGGTTTTAAATAGTGCTCTAGCCAGGCATAACGGCGTAGAGTTTTTATATGAATTTAAAAGTTATTCCGACTGGCAAGATATACCTATTATAGTCTTAGCCCCCGAGCTAGGCTATGAAAGCTTTGAAAAAGCGCTTTCGGGCTTTAAAACTGGGAATATACGTGTGTTGGTTCAGTCTAAGACCACCCTTAGGCAGCTATCTGAAAACATAGCCAGTATGGTTGGTGAGCAAACGTGAACCAGCAAAAAACGACAGCAATTGTACTGCGCCGAGTGGATTACGGCGAGGCAGACCGCATACTTACCGTACTAACCGCCGATGTTGGCAAGTTAAGTTTGATGGCCAAGGGTGTGCGGCGGGTTAAAAGCAAGCTGGCAGGGGGAATTGAGCTTTTCAGTACCACCGAGATTACTTACATACTTGGTCGAGGCAGCATTAGCACGCTGGTGTCAGCGCGCCTTAAAAAACATTATGCTCAGATTGTGAGTGATATTGACCGCACTATGCTCGGGTATGAACTCATAAAATTGCTCGATAAAATTACCGAGGACCAACCAGAGCCAGCCTACTTTGAACTACTCGATGAAACGTTTCAGGCGCTCAATGATCATGAGCTTAGCATTGATCTAATAAAAACGTGGTTTACGGCTCAGATGTTACGGCTAGCAGGACATACGCCAAATTTGCAGTATGACGTGCTGGGGGCAAAGCTGAATGCTAGCGAACACTATACTTTCGACCATGATGCAACTGCATGTATAGCGCAGAGTGATGGGCTGTACGGGGTCGATGAGATTAAATTTTTGCGTTTAGTTTTTGCAAAGGTTACGCCGCGGCAGTTGAGTACCGTTGTTGGACATGAAAAATTGATCTCGCATGTTGGACCGTTGGTGGTAACACTACGACAATTACATTTAAAGGTTTAGTATATAACGCATAGTTTTAGTGTTCGAAAAAAGGTATACTGTACCCCATATGAGTGAAGCAAACAATCAAGTTAAACTAGAAGATATTGTTAGTTTATGTAAGCGGCGGGGGTTTATTTATCAGGGCTCTGATATTTATGGCGGGTTGGCGGGCACGTGGGATTACGGGCCGTTAGGGGTAGCGCTCAAGCGCAATGTTATGGACCTGTGGTGGCGCATGTTTGTGACTGACCGAGACGACATGTACGGCGTAGATGCAGCGATACTAATGAACCAAAAAGTGTGGCAGGCCAGTGGGCATGTAGACACTTTTACCGATCCTCTGGTTGAATGTTCTGAATGCAAAGGGCGGTTTCGCGCCGATAAGCTCGACGACCCAAACAAGTGCCCAACTTGTGGTAAAACAGGTGTGTTTGGCGAACCAAAGCAGTTCAACATGATGTTTACGACTAACGTTGGGCCGGTGGCGGACGAAAAATCAATCTCGTATTTGCGGCCCGAAACGGCACAAGGGATTTTTACAAACTTCAAAAATGTAGTCGATAGCTTGTACCCAGACATGCCATTTGGCTTGGCACAGCAGGGCAAGGCCTTTCGCAACGAAATCAGCCCGCGAGATTTTGTGTTTCGTAGCCGCGAGTTTGAACAAATGGAAATAGAATATTTTGTGCACCCAGACAATTGGCAGGCAGAGTTCGAAAAGTGGGTTGCAGCCTGCAAAGACTGGTTTATGGCACTCGGCTTGCCGGCCGAAAGCGTGCACGAGCTAGAGGTAGAAGAAGCTGACCGCGCACACTATAGCAAGCGCACCATCGACTTCGAGTTTGACTACCCAATCGGCCGCGAGGAGCTGATGGGGTTGGCGTACCGCACAGACTTTGACCTTGGGAATATTCAGCGTGTAAGCGGAAAGAATATGGATTACCGACCGAAAGACGGCGGTGCAGCCTACGTACCGCACGTCATAGAACCCAGCTTCGGTGTAGAACGCGCCATTATGGCGGTGTTATGTAGCGCCTACTGGCATGACACCGAAAATGATCGCGTGGTGTTGAAGCTGCCATACGAACTCGCCCCTGTAAAAGTGGCCGTGTGCCCATTGGCAAAGAACAACCCAGAGCTGGTGGCTAAAGCCCGCGAGGTTTACGGCATGCTAAAGAAAGAGATTGGCGCGGTGCTTTGGATAGACAGCGGAAACATAGGCAAAAACTACCGCAAAATGGACGAAATAGGAGTTCCGTATGTGGTAACGGTAGATTTCGACAGCCTAGCGGGCGACACCAAAGACACGGTGACCGTAAGAGACAGAGATACAATGCAGCAACATCGAGCCAAATGGGATGCTATCAGGAATGACGCGTAAGAAGACATTAATAGATATCGATGATGCTTCTGATATAAATGACCAGAATCTGTATGAGATTGATTTTCGTTCAAAACGAAATGAATTTGACCAGGAGCTCTTTAAAGAAAATATAGACTACCTATGGCAGGTAGGCCAAGCTATCAAGGAAGCTGTCGATAATGGGTTTCTCGCGGAGCTAACTAATGCAAGTATAGTAGCATTCTATCAAGAGGCGTTGAGATGGCTCAAAGGGCAAGCTGCTACTACGAATTGGATAGTGGTGCAGCCATTTATAAAGGATGCTCCAGATTTGGCTACTCGGGTCCAACAGTTTAATGACTCCTGGATGTCTAGCTTTAGGAGCACAATCACTGCTAATCAAGTTGTAATGAGTTTTTATGTTGATCGTGTAAAAAAACGTCGAACTACATCTGCAGAACAGCTTCGGGATGTTATCGAAGAACTTACGGCGCAAGTAAAAATAGAGCTAGAAGGGTATGAACTTCAACGCAAAAAGACTTTTGATGACGAACACAGCAGACAAATAGAAGAATATAAAAAATCGGCTGCAGTTGAAGAATGGCAAAGATATTACTCGGAACTCATCATGGACCATCAACGTCCTTCAAAAGAGAGAGTAAAGTTTCTTAAATATCCCGACGAGGCACATTCGAGCTACAGAGAGCTAATGGGCCACTATAACACGTGGAAGAATATTTGGCTGGGGATATTTTTTCTAACTCTCGTGTTGAGTGTTGGTGTCGTTAACTGTCTTGGTTGGACAATTAGAGACGATCTAATTAATATCATCTCCATTAAGCTAGGGATAATCGTAATGTTTGGGTCATTATTTATGTCTTCCAATAAAAACTATCGTGTTTACGCAAATCTTTATGATCAAACACGCTTGAGAGATGTTACGGCCCGCACCATACAAGGAATTCTTCTTGATAAGCGATTTGACCGAGAGGATACTCGAATATTATTGGCTGTTGCGGCTCAGACTCTATTCGAAATGAAACCTAACGGTCACCTTACAAAGAAAGACACGGGTAGCCCTATGAATGAGCTGCTAGTAGGCCTAATAAGTAAAACATCATAAAACTCATACGGTATGAAAACATATTACACAGACGGTAGTGCAAGCCCGAACCCAGGGCCAGGGGGTTTTGCGGTTATTCAAGATGGTAAGCCAGTAGCATTAGGAGGTGAGCCAAGCGGGGAACACACCACAAACATTCGCATGGAAGGCTTCGCTATTATTGCGGCACTAAAGCACGCTGGGGGTGAGCCGTGCCAAATATACACCGACAGCGAATTTTGGATAAACGTTATAACCAAATGGTCGCTCGGCTGGGAAGCAAATGGCTGGCGTAAAAAGGGCGGCGAAATAAAAAACCTCGACATTGTACGCGAAGTGTGTGAACTACACCGAGAATCTCAAGCCGAACTGGTGTGGGTGCGTGGCCACATGGGCGATGCAGGTAACGAGCTAGCCGACCACTGGGCAAACCAAGCCCGCGAAGGGGTGCGAGTGTAATGCCAAACGCCTTCTTGCAAACACTTCAGTACATGGATGCGTTTGTAATAGTAGGGCTAAGTCTCATACTAGGAAAGCTGCTGGATGAGCCTGGCATTGGCCCTTTTGAGTTTGGCGG
>JBATSO010000014.1:0-31699 GCA_049293335.1 Saccharimonadales bacterium (SeqCode) | reverse complement strand
AAACGACTGTAATTTCTTGAGGTATACTCATAATCGCACACAAATACAATGCGAAAACCATGTTTTTGCGCTTATCCTTGTAGGTTCAAAACAGGTGTGGAATACTATAAAACATGAGTGAAGTAGCTAGCGATTATCAGTGGTGGAGTATAGAGCCACCCTGCGACGACGATCAGCTCCCTTATGATTATGCCCAAGACTCGGCGAGTAGTGCTGTTCCTATGCTCGATGGCACGCAAGCGCATGCGTTATTTGAAAACCCGAGTGTTATCAAGGATGAGCATGGCCTACGTTTCGAAGTTCCGCGCCGACTTGTGGATACACTCTATCATGGTAAATGGACGCTCACTGTCTTCGGTAGGCATAGATGGTTTAAGGACATTGATGAGTATGGAGCCACCAGATTCACTACGGGCGGTAAAGCTTTGTGGGTGCCGCACTTGTACCCATTCGAAGAAACAGATCAAGATAACCTCCCGCTTATACGAGATAGAGAGCGCTGTAGTGTTACCGTGCAGATGACGAAATATGCAGGAGTCATGCCAGAGCCGTACCCAGGTGCGGTTGAAGTTGTTACGAATAGCGATACTCTGACCGCTCGTGAATCGCCAGATTCATATAACCCGTATGGCAATCGCTATTTTACTGAGTTCAAAAGTGTGCTGCCACTTATACTCCGGGAGGTTACGTTTCCTGAGCTGCAGTGGCCCTCATACAGCGATTATTATGAATCACACCCGAATGCACCGAGCCTCATGGATGTCATGGACGATAAAGCACCTATGCCAAAAGAATTTACTGACCAGTTTGAGCCAAATGATTGGCGTAGTCGTAAAAGAGTGCAATACTCAGGCGCCGCATTCGGTACTATATGGGTGCCAGTCGAAGATCTGTGGCGTGGTAAGATTGCTGCACAGATCAGGTTTCCGATGTTTCTTCAGTCTAATGAAGAGTAGTAGAGTTTGAATCTAGTACACGGATGAGTTTGTAATAGTAGGGCTAAGTCTCATAATAGGAAAGCTGCTGGATGAGCCTGGCATTGGCCCTTTTGAGTTTGGCGGGCGGAGCATGAAAGCCTGGCTGCTGGCTGCACCCGAACTGCTGGACGAAGATAATCTACCGCGCTTGCTCGAACTGTGCCGTGACTATACGCTCACGCTCCCATCAAAGTAAGGCATTGATAAATGGTAAGGAGTATGCTATAGTCCTTACCATGAGCGATTACACAATTACTATGACAAGCAAAGGGCAGTTTACGTTGCCTGCTCAAATGGTCAAAAAATATAGTTTACAAAAAGGTGCCCGGTTACGCTTGCGTGATAAGGATGGGGCATTTACATTGAAGCCCGAACCGACATTGCGTGAGAAAATGGCGCCATATCATGCAGAGATTGCGAAGCGGTTGAAAGGTCGCTCTCTCAGCGATGATGAACTAAATAACGCACCCAGAACGCTCTACTCCCAAGGAAAAATCCCCATACGATGATCTACATCGATACGAATGTACTCGTACGACTCATCACGAACGATGTGCCTTCGCTGGCCGAAGCCGCGTTTGAGTTAATCGAGGCACACAGGGGGCAGAAGATTCATATCAGTGAAGCCGTACTGGTGGAAGTCTGCTTCATCTTGCAATACCATGAGCCATATTTCATGAAGCACGAGGAAATTGCAGCTCAGTTGCGAGTATTTTTGAAAGACGCTGCTTTTAGTACTACTGCCGACACACTCACCGCATTAGAACTATTCGGCAAACATTCTAAACTGGACTTTGTAGATTGTTTACTGCTTTCCAAAAGCGGCGGCCAGAAAGGGCGGGTGTTAACGTTTGATAAAGCATTGTTGGCAGCACTAAAATGAGTAGTACTGAGCAGTCTTTTGTAACGAGGGTTGTGGAATGGAAGGGAGAATACGCGGTTAGTATACCAGACGAAGTTATGGACGAGATGGGCGTTGTTGCGGGTGATTTGCTAGAGGTTACATTAGCGAAAGTAGAGCATGGCCCAGTAAAAGCACGGGTATTTGTGCAAGCAGCTAACAGATAGGAAGATCATTAGGCTGGACGCCAAGGGCGCTGGCAAGGCGGTCTATTTGTTGAAACTTGCCATATTTTATTGGGGTGCCATCGGCATGAAATAGCCGGTAATAATGGTCAAAATGACGGAGTTCTCCGCGAAAGGTTTTAGCACTGGTGGGTTCGTCGATACGGCGAATAAACCAACCTGCTGGTTCGTCCTGTAGAATCCGCTGCAACTTTGCATAGTGGTTAAAACCTGCCATATGCCTACAGTATAAAACATAGGGCCACGTTGTATACTGAAAGCCATGATTGACCAAAACTGGATATATTTGGGTGCGGCACTGAATTTGGTTGGTACGGGCATGTATATTCGGGATGTCTTAAACGGTACTGCCAAACCAAATCGAGTAACCTGGGCAATTTTGGGGTTTGCGCCAATGTTGGCATTTGGCGCAATGATAACCCAAGGTGTTGGCTTTCGGCAAAGTCTGATGACCTTTGTGGTTGGGCTGAGCCCGCTACTGGTCATTATAAGCACCTTTTTTACAAAACATCCGGCCTGGAAAATTCAAAGATTCGATCTGTATTGCGGGGGATTGTCTCTAGTGGGTTTGCTCTTATGGTTGATCACCAAAGAGGGCAACGCCGCCATAACGTTTGCAATTTTAGCGGATGGGTTGGCGTTTTTACCGACACTGGTCAAAGGTTATAAATATCCTGAAAGCGAAAGTAAGTGGTTATTTTTGCTAGGGTTTGTAAATGGCTTGATTGCAGTACTTATTATTCAGCACTGGGACTACGCTCACGGTGCTTTCCCGGTGTACTTATTGACGGTAGATGCTATTGCCGTGCTATTCATATGGTTTAAGTTGGGGCCTAAAATTCGTTCGCTGCACGCAAAAAGACCCACCTAGAGTAGGGCGGGTCTTTTATTGGGCAGAGCCTTAGAACTGTTTAATTAAAGAGTTTGTCTTTGACTTCGCCTAGTTTGTCGGTGATAGAATTGCCGACTTCTTTTAGGTCGTCTAGGCCAATCTTACCGTCGTTATTTGCATCGGCCTTAGCTTTTAGCTGGTCAAGCATGCTGGCATCTTCAGTGTGATTTTGCTTCATTTCCTCGATGTCTGCGGAGCTCAGTTTGCCATCGCCGTTTTGATCGGCCTTAGCTTTTAGGTCGTCTAAAATACTCATAGGTTGTATCCTTTCGTTATTAGTGTGTAGTCGTTCATGGTACCAATAGCTAGTGTACGGCAGTGTTCGAAAATGTTCTGTGAGCTGGCTCATATATAAGAGTGTTGTATGCCTAAAATCATTTGCTGTACAATAAGTTCATACATATAAGAAGGGAAGTGCATGCCAAAACAGTTTAAGATCAGCCGTGTAACCGCGAAAAAAAATATTTCTGTGAGGAAACTCGGTGCGTTGCAGCGTTTAGGGCTGTATTTTTATAGGCGCCCCCGAAAAACTGCGCTTCTCGCATTGGTCATTGCCGTATTTGGTGTCATGAGCTACACCGTGCTTCTCAAACGCGAAGGTTTTCCGGCTATGAATGTGCCAATTGCCGTTGGTCAGTCGACCTATTTCGTTAATGACCCTGCTAAAGTAGACCAAGATATTGCAAAGCCACTCAGTGAATATTTGGCCACCAAAGGTGTTATTAAGTCTGAAACAAATAGCTTGGGGAACTTTTCGACCATAATCGCTCAGTACCCAGAAGGCGTAGATCCGGCTGCCAAAAGTCGTGAGGCAATGTCGGAAATTGCCAACAAACAAGTACTTCCTAAGGGGTCATCGTTCAAATTTGAACCAGCAGCGTTTGGTGTGACGCAACGAGGCGATGATGCAGTTATATCATTCTTTTCTACGAAAGAGCCGAGTATTGCCGAGACGCAGCTTATCGAAAAAGCGAATGGTTTAGTCGAATTCCTAAAAAATCAAAACCTAAGCCTCGTGAAAGACATGTCCATCATAAGTCCTATCGAAAAGGCCACTAACCCTATTACTGGGCAGGCGGCAGAGGTTCAAAGTCGATTCGAGCGCTACGGTGAACGCGTGGGCTCAGAAACCAAATTTTACAGCTCGGTGCCAGTTGGCATAAAAATGAAAAAGGGCGAAGACACGGTGAAGTTTGACTCTCAGCTTCGCGCTGCCGTAGCGAAATACAACGATTCAAACCGTGTCACTGGCTACATGGCTCGGGTGAGCGCTGGTTTTGCGCCAAGTATTCGCCAGCAGATTAGTGAGCTCCAAAAAACATTACTCGAAGGCCTGTTAGCGGTGCTCGTAATTGGCTCGATTGTAATCGCGGTGCGCGCTTCGTTTATCACGGTGCTTTCTATGATTATGGTTATTTTGGCGACCCTTGGTCTGCTTGAACTTATCGGCTACACCCTGAACACCATTACGCTGTTCTCGCTTATTTTAGGGCTCAGCCTGATTGTGGATGACACGATTATTATGGTCGAAGCCCTAGATGCGCAAAGAAAACGCAAAAATAACCCCGAAGAAATCGTAGAAACGGCCATGGGCAAAGTAGGCAAGGCAATGATAGCGGCTACTTCTACTGCAGCGCTCAGCTTTGCGCCACTGCTTTTTGTGGGTGGCATTTTGGGCAGTTTCATACGTGAAATTCCGGTTACAATTATTTCGGCGCTAGTGATTAGTTTGCTTGTAGCGCTCATTTTCATCCCATTTTTTGCTCGATTTATTTTAATCAACAAAAAGCATATTGGCGCGAAGGCAGAGCACGAACTAGCGGCTGACTTCGAGGCAAAAGTGGCTCGTAAGCTTTCTGCTCCAATGCTTTGGGCGCAGCATAGCCGTAAAAAACTGCTGTTTGTTGGTGTGACGGCCATAACAATCAGCATGCTCTTTATAGGCGCGAGTGGCTATATGTTTCAAAAGGTAAAGTTCAATATTTTCCCACCGGCTAAAGACACCAACCAAATCACCGCCACTTTACGTTTTGCACCCGGAACAACCGTAGCAGGCGCCGAAGCAATCACCGACGAGGCTATTGGTAAGATAAAGACCATTATTGGCAAAAACTTTGCATACGCGGCAAACTTTGGGCAGGCAAATGCCCAGTCTGCCACACTTACCATTAACCTAACCGATTACAACAAACGAAACGTATCGGGGCCGGCTTACATAGATAAAATTAAGCAAGAATTTAAATCGTTCCCTAAAGCAGAAGTGACCGCCGCTAGTATCGACGCAGGGCCACCGCCATCTGACTTTGCAGCGCGCATAAGCGCAGAAACAAACCGTCCTGCTGCCGAAAAACTGGCCAGCGATATAGTGCAGTTCCTTAAAACCAGCACAGTAGAGCGTGTGGACGGTTCTAAGATAGCCTTCGAATCTGTACGTTTAGATAGCACAGATGTCTACACCCGCGCCAACGGCAAGTCGCATGTGGGGCTAACTGCAAAGTTTGTCGACTCTGACACCACGGCACTTGTAACACGCACCAAACTGGCGGTCACCAAAGAGTTTACAGAACAAAAAGTTGCCCAATATGGTCTGCCGAAAGATGCGGTTAGTTTCGACTTTGGGCAAGAAGATAACAACATGGATAGCTTTAAATCGCTCGTAATTGCATTTCCGATTGTACTAGCGGTGATATATCTTGTACTGGCAGTACAGTTCCGCAGTTTGTTGCAGCCACTGCTTATCTTTATGGCGATACCATTTAGCTTGTTTGGTATAACGATGGGGCTATGGCTGACCGATAATTCGTTTAGCTTCTTTGCGATGCTTGGGTTCTTTGCGCTTATTGGCCTGAGTATTAAAAACACAATTCTACTCACCGACTTCGCAAACCAAGCGCGTCGAGCTGGCAAAAACCCTGTGCAGGCAGCGCACGATGCTCTGGCCGAGCGGTTCAGGCCATTGATTGCAACAAGTCTAACGGCAATTGTGTCGATTATTCCATTGGCTCTGGCCAGCCCATTCTGGCAGGGACTGGCGGTGGTGCTGATGTTCGGACTACTTTCGAGTACATTCCTAGTGGTCACGGTGTTCCCGTACTACTATTTGGCGGGCGAATATTTGCGTGGGCATTTTCGGCGGTCAGTTATACAGCCGCTACGAAAACGCTTACAGTAACTAACGTGAAAGGATAACACGCTATGGCGAACAATGGTTTTCTTGCAGTTCTGGCACGAATTTTACAAGGTAAGCCAGCATTTGAACCAGATGCAGTAGTTACCGAAAAACCAACAGAAACTCACACTACAACGAGCCACACACCTGAGAACCCCTACATTGATAGTTCTGGGCGTAAGATTTACCCAGTCGTCAGGGTAGCCCAGTGCCATTTTCATCGCAGCGGCGACCATTCAGAGCTGCGCGTACATATACATAACGAATCCCATTTTGAGGTTCAGCTTGATAAAATCCGTATTTTTGGTCAGGCAGTTACACTTAATCATAAGCTAAGAGAACATGATTCATTTGAATTTTTGGTATACAGTGGCCACTCGTTCCACTCGCAGCCTAATAATAAGGCAGAGCTTAGCTACCAAATTATTGGTTCAAACGACTACTTTATGAACCCACACGACATTACGTTTCGACAAGAATCAGACGGCGTTTATTTGGTAAATGAAATGCACAGTTCGAGTAATCGAATAACAGATATCTGATCGCTGCTATATTCAACCCTCATTGTATGGTACAGTAGGGCCTATAAGGTGAACATAAGGAGAATATGATGTCTGAGCACAAAACCAAGACTCAAAAGGTCGATACGACCGACTATAGCGCCAGCACAAAAGATGCACGAGTTCTGAAAGAGCGTGAAAAAAACGCTAATCCTGGCTTTTTCTTACGTAGTGCAACCTGGCTGTTAGCCCGCTTCCCGCTCACTAAGAATCGTTACCAAAACTGGACCTCTGGCCGTCGCATTATGATCGGTTGGTTACTATGGATTATTTGTTTGCCAATTATCCCACTAGTTGCCATCGTTATCTGGTACGTGCACGACCCAGAAGGCTTTAAAAAGAGCCCATGGGCAAAGGCGCTAGTTGGCGTATTTTTGGCGTGGGCATTTGGTTTCGGAGTGGTTGCAACTAACCCCTCGCAGCTAGATGTGAACGGTAAATATTCACCACGTCAAACCGCTCCCAACGGGGAAGTGACTGGTAAGGCCGATGCGTTGAACACGCCGAGCGCCGAGGCAAAACAGAAGGTAGCGACTCAAAAAGAAAGCAAAGATTCCGGTGGGCGTAAGTTTGCAAACTGTACTGCAGCATTTGAGGCAGGCGTGTTTAACATTAAGCGTTCAAATGCTAGCTACGAACCACGTCTCGACCGCGATAGCGATGGCATTGCGTGCGAGAAATAACGTATGGATATTAAACAGGCTATTCTTGACCAGTTAACCACGGCAGCTACAGATAAGATCGCAGCTAAAAACAAGCTCGATACATCACAAACCAACACCGCAGTCGACACAGCTTTAAATGCAATTCTTGGTGGCTTGCAAAGCAATGTCGGCAAAAAAGCCGGCGCCGAAAAACTCGATAGCGCGCTGCAAAAAGATCACTCAGGCTCAGTACTCGATGATATTATTGGGGCGCTTGGCGATGGCACGACCCAAAAAGATGGCGCGAAAATTTTAGAGCATATTTTTGGCGGCAAAACCGGCAAAGTGACTGACACGGTTGCTAAAAAAGCTGGCGTAGATGCAGGTGCGGCAGGGGGTATTCTAGAGGCATTAGCACCGATTGTTTTGGGTCAGTTGGGTAAAACCAAGAAGTCTCAGGGGCTTGACGCTGGTGGTGTTGCCGACACAATATTGCGCCAAAAACTCCCTAAAGGTGGCGTTATGGATGGTATAGCTCAGTTGCTCGACCGCGATAAAGACGGGCAAATACTCGACGATTTGCTCGATATTGGCCAAGGTTTGCTGGGTAGCAAAAAGAAATAATCTAGCCGTATCCAATACGCCGTTGTGTATACCATAACAGGGAAATCATGGTCTAAGATGATACAATACTCTGTATGAACGAAGCTACCAACCCCAATGAACCCCAGCCAGTTGAACCCGAAGAAACGAGCACCCCAAACTCGGCGCCGCAAGCAGCCGACGACTATCAAGAGTCAGATGTATTCGCATGGGCAAACAACCTCGTGCAGTACAAAGACGAGCTCAAAATAGAGCTATTTTTTATAAGCAAAAATTACGTTTTGTATAAAACCGCACTTGCCGAAGGGCTT
This sequence comes from Saccharimonadales bacterium (SeqCode), assembly GCA_049293335.1. Taxonomy (GTDB): domain Bacteria; phylum Patescibacteriota; class Saccharimonadia; order Saccharimonadales; family UBA4665; genus JAGXIT01. Next base: position 23,457 of record JBATSO010000014.1, on the reverse strand, counting down.
AAGAAACAACTCGAACCACTTTTTATCGATGAAATGCTCGATTACATTCTCGAAGGCGCCGAAAAGGGTTTGATAGTGCGGGGCTTTGAAGACGCCGAGGCAGAGTCAAACGTACTGCAACGTACGCTCGTAAGCAAGGTTGAAAAGCTGACCGAAACGCTTGGCTGGCTCAAAACCCAAGAGCGCGAAATTGTGTTATTCAAAGACGAAGAGCACGATATAAACCACATGAAGGGCGTGTTAGTGCGTGTCAGTCATGCCGAAATGCCCAAGCCATTTTACGCTGCTAAGGTGTTGCCTAAATCTCAGGTGATGAAAGGCAAGCAGGGGTGGATGCTGCGAAGCGACAAATTTATTCCGTTTGACGCCGAGGCAGCGCTGCGACTACCGGCCGATCCGCAACTGCTAATACTCGACCAAGACCTGTATGTGTTCAATCAGTCTAAGCTGAAGACCCTGTTTGGCTACGATGCCAAAGAAGCCAGTATAGCCGAAGCGAAGATTCGCGAAATTGAAGATGTGTATAGCCTGAGCTTTGCTGAAGATGTCGGCATGAACGCGCTCGTTAAGGGCAAAAAACAGCTTATTCAAAAACTACAGAAGCTCGATGTCGGCAAGGTTACTCAAGAGCAGGCGCTCCAATACGCCGAAGAAATGGATCTTAACCTCATGCCCGACGAAGCCGGCAAAATCATCATCATGGATGAAAAAGACTTAACAACATTTGTAAATATCATAAATGAAGATTATTGGGAGTCTCCGCTCACGGGCGAACGCTACGAGATCATTAAAAAACGGCCACTCAAAGCAAGAGACGATGAAACAGAGGCTTAAACTTGGGTGAGGGGCGCCCAAAAGAGGGTAAGACCGAAAAAGCCGCTCGCTGGTACCGCAACGCGAATGTCTTGGGTGCGGCAGCGTGTTTTGCCGTAGGCTTAGTGGCTCCCCCTATAGCCGTGGCCGCAAACTTTTTGGGCGCTGTTAATCTTGCTCAAGCCGCAGGCGGGGAGCTGGTTCGCCAATCAGCTCGCAAGCACCGCAAAAAATAACCCCCCTTTATTTAACCTACGCCGTACACTCCTGCTTGCGAATCCAAAATATTCAACTACTTTTCTTGAAAAATAAATCGTACGGCCGTACAATTTAAAAATGGCTAAAAATGCACAAACCAGTGCGTTAGTGGACGCAATTTTGCGAATGGCGGTGATGGGTACTGCACTATCAGCTATAGTGCTCGCACCGAACGCGCTCATCGGGTTAGATAAACCAATGCGACGAGCTCTGGGGGCGCTGGATAGGCGCGAAAGAGAACGCGAGATCGCTCGTGTGCTCACGTATATGCGTAGTCAGAAGCTACTGGCTGAAAACTACGAAAATGGTCTCGAAATAACTACACTTGGGCGGTTACGCCTGAAACGTATGGAGTATGAAAAGCTTACAATACCCGTTCCCGAGGTTTGGGATGGGCAGTGGCGACTTGTGCTGTTCGACATTCCAGAAGACCACAAGCGGGTTCGACGGCTTTTTACCGATAAACTCAAGCAGCTTGGTTACAAATATCTTCAGCAGAGTGTATGGGTGCACCCCTTTGAGTCACGGCCTGAAATTACACTGGTGTGTGAAAAACTTGATATTAGCCGCTTTGTTACGTATATCATTACGGCACACATCGATCACGAAGCCGCACTGATTGAACGCTTTAAACAAGCTTTCACCCCCGACAAATAATAAATCGTACGGCCGTACGGTTTATTTTAAACACACACGGTAACAGAGTAATGTGAATAAGGTGTACAGGGGGTGATTGTGGAAAATACAATATGAGAGGATTGTTTTGACGCATGCGGCGGGTATACTGGAGTTTACTAGGTAGGCAAATTGGCCGACAGAGCACGAAGTAAACGCATAGCGTAAAGGAGACGAAGAATGAGACAAAAACAGGCACTACGATTAATGATGGACGGCAGGTCCATTTTTTTGACGGGCGCACCAGGGGCGGGCAAGACGTACGTGCTAAACCAGTTTATACGACTAGCAAAAAAACAGGGTAAAAATGTTGCTGTTACCGCTAGCACTGGTATTGCCGCAACACATATTGGTGGCACCACCATACATAGCTGGTCGGGGTTAGGAATTATGGATAGCCTGAGTCAGTATGATCTGGCTCGACTGAGTGGCAAATCTACCCTTGTAAAACGCTACAATGCTACTGATATTTTGGTGATAGACGAAGTGTCGATGCTACACGGTCGTCGCCTCGATATGGTGAACGCGGTTGCAAAAAAGATCCGCCAAAGCGAGGCGCCTTTCGGGGGGCTACAGGTTGTACTGGTTGGTGATCTTTTTCAACTGCCACCTGTCATGCGGGGAAGCGACATGGCAGATTTTGCTCACCAGAGCACTGCCTGGGCCGAACTAAACCCAATAATTTGTTACTTAAGTGAACAGCATCGTCAGGCGACGGGCGACACTTTACTGGACCTACTCGGTGCTATGCGGCGCGGAGATGTAGGCGAGCTGCACGAAATGGCGTTGCGTGAACGCATGAATCTTACCATTCAAGATGGAACTGCCGTCACGCGGCTGTATGCGCACAACATTGATGTAGACGCGATAAATCAGCGGCACCTGAGCGCCATAGCGCTCCCGGCCAAACAGTATACTATGCAAAGCAAAGGCGCAGCCGCCAAGCGTGAACAACTAATGAAAAGCGTGCTCGCGCCAGAGGTGCTGCAACTCAAAAAGGGTGCGGAAGTGATGTTTGTGGCCAATAGCCAGAAGGGCAAATTTGTAAACGGCACCCGCGGCGTGGTCATAGACTTTGTGAATAATGCGCCACTAGTGGTGACGACCAATGGCCGAGAAGTCTTGGTAGAGCCACATAGTTGGTCGCTCGAGGAAGACGGCCGAGTGAAGGCTGAGGTAACGCAATTACCCCTGCGGCTAGCTTGGGCAATCACTATTCACAAAAGTCAGGGCATGAGTTTGGACGCCGCCGAGATAGACTTAAGTCGAAGTTTTACACCAGGCATGGGCTATGTAGCGCTGAGTCGGGTGCGCAGTATGGACGGCATCTATCTTATGGGCGTAAACCAAATGGCCCTGGCTATGCACCCTGTTGTACACGAATATGACCAGTGGCTGCATGAGGCTTCGGATGAAATGGCCCAAAAAACCCCAGATTTTACCTCTGAGTCAACGAAAAACGAGCTAGAACAGGCCTTCGATGAAGCCTTATTTACCGAGCTTAAAAAATGGCGCACCGAGCAGGCAGCTAAAGACCACATTCCGCCCTACATGGTGTTTCACGACACCACGCTCAAAGAACTCGCTGCTCGCCGTCCTCAGACCACACAGGCACTTCTAGCCGTCAAAGGCATGGGTACCATGAAACTCGAAAAGTACGGCACACAACTCCTCGGAATATTGACAAAGTGAAATCTTAGTTGTATCATATCAATAATAAAAAAATCCAGAGCTATTAGGAGAGAATCATGCTTAGACCGGACGAGATTGATACTAGTCGTAGATTTATGGGCACCGCTTTAAATAACCACGAAAAAGAAGTCGTAGCTCGTAACATCGTTACTCTTACTAAAATAATTGATGGCGGAAAAAGTGAAGATAACCGAGGACGTTGGCACCCGTTTACTCTAGAAGAATATATTGGGGTTCGTAGTGCAACATCGGACGATAGAAACGCCTATTCAACTGAGGAGGGCAGATTACTGAAAGTACTGACGAGTGAAGGTTACTTTTCCTTTGATAATGAATCTAAACACTACAAGGTAACAGCAAATTTTATGTCGATTGTCGCATCATTCATTAAGCCCGAAGCTCTAGAATAGATACAATTCACTGCCCAAGCTCGGGGCATTTTTTAGATTGCAATAGGTCTAGACTTTTACTTTACTGAAAGCTAGCGGCCACCATCGAAATTGGTGGTTTAGGGGGAATTAAATATCGCAAATACGTAATCGGGTATAATACGGGTATGAGTGAAAACCCAAAACAAGTATCTAGTGACGCACGGCGGCCATGGTGGGTTGGCCGCAAGAAAAAGAAGTCTGCAACCCCAACTGCTCCAGCACCCAAACTCAAGGGTAATTATGCGTTTATAGATAGCCAAAACCTGAATCTTGGGGTGCAAAAAATTGGCTGGAAGATGGACTGGCATAAGTTTCGCGAATGGTTGAAGAGCGAATACAACGTTACACAGGCCTACATGTTTATTGGCTATTTGCCGGACAATGAAAGCCTGTACCAGCAAATGTATGACCATGGCTTCTTAGTGGTGCTTAAGCCCACGCTAGAGATAAAAAGTGTGGCGCCAGAGCCAAAACCAACTGAAAAAGACGGCAAAAAAACAGAGGTGGCCGAAAAGCCCCCCGTAAAAGGCAATATTGATGCCGACTTAGTACTATATGCCATGAAAGAAATTCCCAACTACGATAAAGCCTTGATAGTCAGCGGTGACGGCGACTTTTTTAGCCTTATTGAGTATCTTGCTCAGCAGAATAAGCTACTAAAAGTGCTTGCTCCAAACCGTCGTTTTTCGACCCTACTACAAGGATTTAGTGACTATATTGAAGGTATCGATCAGCATCGCGCCGAACTCGCGTACCGCTCGTATCGAACCCCTAAAAAAAAGTAAACTTTTACATTTTTGGCACAGGCCCGACACGCCTCCGTTTTTTATGCTGGGTGGAGGAATTTTATAGGACTTACGCAGAGCGGCACGTTCTGAACGAAGATCACCGCTCCTCGCCCCGTTGTGCTACGAGTACGCCTCTGTTACGGTGCTTACTTTTCACGCTGGACTGTACCATTTTGCATAAGTCCTAGTTACGCCCCCTCCCAAAATAAACCGTACGGCCGTACGGTTTATTTTGGGAAGACCGAGGAGGTGGATGGGTGTAAAATAGGGAGTATGAAGTTGCAAATAACAAAGTATGGGCATAGTTGTGTGCTGGTAGAGGCTGAAGAAGGTGGTGAAAAGCGGGTGGCGCTGTTTGACCCGGGTGTTTGGAGTACGGTGCCCATGGAAAACATTCCGTGGATAGACGATGTATTTATAACGCATATGCACGGCGACCACTGCGACCTTGCCAATATTCAGACGGTAACTGCAAAGTTTCCAGATGTAAGAATAACGGCACCAACAGAGGTGGTTACGTGGCTACGTAGTCAGGAAATACATAATGGGGCCGATGTAATGCCCGCTGGAGTCGAACTACTCGCTGCACCCCATGAGGAAGTGCGACCATTTGGCTCGGTGGTGCCTGAACAGGTGGGAGTGCATTTTATGGGCGTTTTTACGCACCCTGGCGACTGCCATACTTTTTCACACTCGAAAGAAGTGCTAGCGCTGCCAATTGTGGCACCGTGGGGCACAACGCGTAGGGCGGTTGAGTTAGCCTTACAGCTAAAGCCAAAGTATATATTGCCAGTGCACGATTGGTTTTTATCGGACGAAGCTCGGGTATGGACGTATGAGGCTATGGCGAATGTGCTTGAACCACAGGGTATTACGCTTTTGAAGTCTCAAAACGGCGTTGCCATAGAACTAGCGTTTTAAAATTTATAGTAGGCATTACAGCCTCACCATTGCTTTGTGCCCTATGGCTTTTGTCCTCGCAGCGCACCCAAGACCTATTGCTGCCAAAAAGCCTTAGAACCAAAACCAGGCCAGAACTTTAGCTCTCGGTACTCTGTTGCTACCTTTTACAACTAAAGCAGACGACCACTTTGCTAAGGCTACTTTGACTCTAACGGGCAAGTTGTAAAAGACTACAACAGAGCAGCCGAGTGCCTACGCATGGCCACGATAAGCTATGTCGCTAAAGCGACCATCAACCATGAGCGGCCTACGGCCGCACTCTTGACTCATGCCTCTTGACTCATGACTCATGACTCATGACTCTGGATAGCCTGTCATCCTGAACTAGCGGCGCCCCGTTCTACGGGGATTCAGGATCTCGTGTACTATTCACCAAACTAACTATTTTACCTTGCCGACGGTTTATAAAGGGAACATAAAGTTGCACTATTGACAAATAAGCATAAGTGGTATATACTTCTTTGCATGAATAAGATGAAACTTACGCCACAAGGAAGAATTGCTGTCGGGCTAACCGCTGGATTGGCCGTGGGTGCAGTAGGTGTTGGGGTGGCTCATCGCACAAATACCGACCCACAACATGTTGTCCGAACCGTTGAAAAGGGTGGTAATAGATATACCGTTACTACAGAGAAGCAGCTTGGAGAATTGTGCTTGAACGGAACGATGACACCTGGTGAAGGCGGTAATCTGACCAAGGTTGCTGAAAGCGTATTGAACGAAATCGGCGCTCCGACTACTTTGCCCAATACCGATGCAACGGTGAAGTACTTGTCTTTGACTGGTGGAAAAGAAGGTGTGCCTTTGCAGGGTCCGAACGGTTTATTGCCTGATTCTCCTGTTCAAGTTACCCGAGTGTGTTCTGAGGTTTCACCAAAAACAGGTGAACGGGTACTCTCTATCCCATCGTATCCTGGCGCTAAGCAGTAGAGAAGTTAGAACGAGTCTTTAGCTTCTGTGGAGAAGTGGTGTGAAAATCACCACCTTTTTCTCATTATGTGTATTGTAGTGGGTGTAAGTGGGTAGTAAACTGTTGGCAGTGGGTAATAGTAGGTAACAAGCTCAAAATAAGCGAATTACCACAAAACCTGCCAAACAAGCTCTCTCACGCGAACTTTTTCGGCAAAAAACAAAAACTCACTGGTTCCATTAACATTTAAAAAACCATATGACACAGGTGGACTACTTCCAGAGAAAACTCGACGATAAACGGCGGCTAACCATTCCGACCGAACTTCGTGACCTTTTCGAAAGTGGAGCAGTCGTGACCCGTGGCTTCGGTGCCTATCTGCACCTATACCCAAAGGGTGTCTGGGATAATCTGGTTGAGCCAAGGCTCGAAGGAGACATTCTAGACGAGCGGACGGCTGACCTGAACGTGCAATTTCGCATGGGCAAGACAGAACAGTCGCTGGACGGCAAGCAGGGCAGGATTACACTGGAGCAGCACTTACTTGACTACGCGGGGATTACCCGAGAGGTTTCGGCCGTAAGTGTTGGCAAATATTGGCGGATTATGGCAGCGTAAGCAGGCACAGTGCCCTGGCTTACTTTTATACACCTTAACAAATAAGCGAAACAGACGTTAGACGGTAGATGTTTGATGTTTGTAGCTTCAGTAACGTACGAATACAGAAGTAGTTTTTGGTCCATGCGGCCGCAAACTAGCAGCTTCTGGTCACCTATTCGGCAGTCAACCAGTGGATATAAAAAGACACCACTGTATAAAAAAGTCTTCGTTCTTTCCATAAAACACCTCCCAAAACTCCACCTCACACATAAGTCTCTCACTTGTTTTCGGAAAGTCGGAAGTTTTAAGATTTTTTAAATCTCGTTCTTTTGAACAACCTTCCTTACATACGGTCCGAAAACATCTTTTTAGAAACAATCTGTTTCTTGAAACAACAAAAACAAAAACTACATGAAAAAACAAAAAGTTGGCTGCTGAATAGGTGATACAAGTTGAGTAGTCAGGTAGGTCTTAGAAATAAGCGCCCTATGATTACTCTAAAAATAAAAATAAATCACCAAAATACAAACAAAAACAAAAAGTGCGACATGCACAATGCTACATACAATTCATACACCTGTGTTGCTGGACGCAGTGCTCGCGTACCTAGCGCCAAAGAAGGGGGAATCATACCTCGACTTGACGGCAGGATACGGCGGACACGCTTCGGCAGTGCTGGAACACACCAAACAGCCAGCGGCAATGACGCTGGTAGACCGCGATTCGACTGCAGTCGAGGCACTGAGTGCCTTGGGCAAGAAGGGTGCGCGTGTGGTTCATGCCAGTTTCGAAGAAGCTTCGATGGAGCTCGTTCGGCAGGGGGCAGAATTCGAGATGATTTTAGCAGATTTAGGCGTGTCGTCACTGCACCTTAATACCGCGTCGCGCGGGTTTGCCTTTAGCCTTGATGGTCCGCTCGATATGCGGATGGATCAGGGCAGAGAACTCAGCGCCGACACCATCGTCAACACCTATGGTCAAGACGAGCTAGCAGAGCTGATACGCCGTTACGGCGAGGAGCCGCGGGCTCGGACTATAGCGGCCGCCATTGTGCAGCATCGCCCCATTACTACCACCAGTGAACTGGCGGCAGTAATTGCGAAAGTCATGCCAAAGGGCAGCCGGGCTCATCCTGCCACACGGAGCTTTCAAGCCATCCGTATAGCGGTGAATGATGAGTTAGGTCAGTTAGAGCGTAGTGTGCCACTGTGGTTACAGCTACTCAAGCCGCACGGTCGGCTGGCTGTGATTAGCTTTCATAGCCTCGAAGATCGCCTGGTGAAACAAGCGTTCGCCGAGGTTGCAGGCAACCGATATGACGCAGACTACACTGTGCTGACCAAACATCCAGTCGTGGCCGACGATACCGAAATAGCTTTTAATCCGCGGGCCCGAAGTGCTAAGCTTCGAGTCTTGCAGCGAAAATAAAAACAAAGAAAGGGAACTAACTACATGCCAATACGTGTAAAAAGCAGCTCCCGAGCCTACAAGGTTCACGTTAAAGTCGTGGCCTAAAGGCTTTCTGCTTGCAGGGCTTAAAAAACCCTGCAAGCACCACCAGAATTACACAAAAATAAAAACCAAAACAAAGACATTTATGACATATTCATCAACAATGGCGCTCGGGCGTCAGCAAACTGCTCAGCGCGGTCAAAATTCGGTGAGTTTTCGGCCAAAAGACAAGCGTCTTGGGCCGGTTAGCAACACAATTGTACTGATTGTGCTGGCGTGTTTGCTCGGCTTGCTGTACCTTACACAGGTCACTAAAACAAACGCTTACGGCTATAGTATTAACACTCTTCAACATGAACAGGCAGTGCTGCAAACACAGCGAGATGACCTTGCGGCCGCTTCTGCTCGTTTACAATCACTTGATAAAGTTCAAAGCTCACCAGAGGCTAAGGCCATGGTGGCGGTTGCTCCTTCTGGCAGCGTCCAATAGCACGCGAGCTTCGCGTTAGCCAGGCTAGCTGACCAAGTCAGCAGTGCTTTACGGTAAGCACGTGCGGTATACTGTATCTATAGATGGAAAATTGGCAGTCACACGAACCAAACCCTGTGCAGCGTGTCCGAATGTGGTACGCGCTGATTCTTATACTTTTTGGGGTGTTCGGCATACGACTTTTTTATTTGCAAATTATTCGGTATGACCATTATAAATCGATGGCGCTAAGCGACCAGATTCGCGAATACGATGTTATGCCCGAACGCGGGGTAATTGCTGCCGAACTGAATGGGCAAGCTATACCGCTGGTACTAAACCAAAAGCTTTATACGGTGTTTGCTGACCCAAATTTGGTAAAAAAACCCGATGAAGTAGCGCGGGTAATTGCGCCAATCATAGGTGGTGACGAGAAAAAAATCGCCGATCAATTGCGTACCAAAAAAACCCGCTACGTGATACTTAAAAAAAAGGTGACACCCGAACAAAACAGTAAACTGCTAAACCTTAAGCTGCCTGGAGTGGCTTCGCAGCAGGTGAATTACCGCGTGTATCCTCAGGGGACGATGGCAGCACAGGTGCTTGGCTTTGTGAACGATGATGGTGAGGGTGAATACGGGTTAGAACAGGCGCTGAACGACACGCTCGGCGGCCAAAAAGGGCGCTTGAAAGCTATTACCGATGTCAACGGTGTGCCGCTAGCCGCTAGTAGCGACAACCTACTTATTCAACCAAAGGCCGGCAGCCAGGTGACACTAACACTCGATATGGGCATGCAAACTCAAGTAGAGCAAATTGTGAAAGCGGCGCAGGAAAAGTTTAGTTCCAAAAACGTTAGTGCCGTGGTGCTCGAAACGAACACGGGGGCTGTGAAAGCTATGGCAAACTATCCTACTTTTGACCCCGTAAACTATCAGAATGTCGAAGATGGCACGGTGTTTCAGAACTACAGCGTGACGAACCCGATAGAGCCAGGTTCGATTACCAAAATTTTTACCGTTGCCGCAGCAATTGACAGAGGTGTCGTTGGGGCTGGCACCAGCTACTACGACCCTGGTAGCTGGACGATAGACGAGGCGAAAATTTTGAATGTGGCGGAAGGGACGGGGACGGGCACACAGACTATGAAAAGTCTTTTAAACTTGTCGCTAAACACGGGCGCAACCTGGACGCTCATGCAAATGGGCGGTGGCAAGCTCAATATGCAGGGCAGGCAAGCTTTGTACGATTATTTTGTGCACCGTTACCGAATGAGTGAAAAAACGGGTATAGAACAAGGGTACGAGGCGACAGGTTACGTGCCTGAGGCGGACGACACGGGGGCGGGGATCAACCTGACGTATGCCAACATGTCGTTTGGTCAAGCTTACTCGGCTACGGCTATCCAGATGGGCGCAGCAATGAGTAGCATCGTAAATGGGGGTACTTTTTACCAGCCTCGCTTGGTGGCCTCCGAAACTAACCCTAATGGTCAAACAATCATAAAGGCACCAAAAGTCTTGGCTAAAAATGTCGTTTCTGAAAAAACTAGTGCCGATATGCGAGGGTTGCTAGAATACGTCACCGAGGCTCACACAACAGGGTTTCCTTATATGAATTTTGGCTCAAAGTATGGTGTAGGAGGCAAAACGGGTACGGCGCAGATTGCCGATGAAAAGACGCATGTATACCGCACAGATGCCTTCAACGGTACGTTCATGGGGTATGTGGGAGGCGACAAGCCGCAATATACGATCGTGGTGTATAACATTGAGCCACATGGGTACGGCGGATATGCAGGTGCGCAAACGGGGCAGCCAATTTTTGCGCAAATTGCCCATATGCTTATAAATAATTATGGGGTGACGCCGCGTACATAGTGTCTGCAAGCTCCAATTGTCGTCAGGGATATTCAAGCGTATAATAAGCACAAGCAAATAGGCGAACAAAAATGATGAAAATGTATACTAACCACAAAGTCGAGTGCAGCAATGCAACGCGCTGAAGCCCGAGAACCAGCTTGGCGTCAGCAGCCTATGGGTCGGGTTGCCGCGGGCTCGTCAGCTATTCGTAAGCATAGGCCTGATTATTGGTTGGTGGTAATTGTTGTTTTATTGCTTGCTATTGGCTTGACGGTGGTGTATTCGATTAGTCCAGCTCTGAACGCGCTCAGGGGTGGTAACTACGTGCTACGACAAGTTATTGCCATTTGTTTAAGTGTTGTTGCGTTTTTAATAACTGCGCGTATTCCCCTTAAACAGTGGCGGAAATGGCAGTGGGTATTGCTGGGTCTAGCGGCGTTTGGGACGCTGATTGCACTGGTAACACCTCCTATTCCAGCGTATCCGCAGCATCGCTGGATTCGTTTAGGAAGTTTTTCGTTGCAGTCTGTTGAGGTGCTAAAATTCGCGCTTTTGATAAGCATAAGTGGTTTTTTGGCAGACCGCGTCCAACGAGGTGTGATTGCTAATTATAGGGCAACGCTGCGCCCACTGGCGATAGCAGTGGGTGTGATTGGCCTGATTGTGGCATTTATACAAAGTGACCTTGGTTCGGCGGGTGTGATTGTAATAATGGTCGCGACGATGGGGTTTATAGCAGGCTTGCCAATGCGACGGATTGCGCTGATTGGCGTGATTGTGGTGATTGGAACAGTTTTGGCAATATCTTCAACTCCATATAGACGCGCTCGTTTGGCCACCTATTTGCACCCCGAAAATAACTGCTCGACCGATGCAGGGCACCAGGCCTGTCAGGCCTTAATTGCGGTTGGTTCGGGCGGCATGATTGGACTGGGTCTAGGCAAAAGTGTCCAGGCGTACGGCTACCTACCAGAAGCGCAAAACGACTCGATTTTTGCTATTTATGCAGAAAAATTTGGGTTTATTGGTTCGGTGGTACTGTTGGCGCTGTTTATGACGCTGTATGCGCGGCTTCGGCTGATCGTAGAACGTGCCCCCGATGTCTTTAGTCGGCTGTTGGTAGCCGGGGTTTTGGCGTGGCTGAGCGCACAGGCAATTATCAACATTGGTGCTATGATAGGATTGTTGCCGCTGAAGGGCATTACGCTACCTCTGATAAGTTACGGAGGCACGAGCGTGCTCTTTGTAGGGGCGGCTTTGGGTTTAGTGTTCCAGGTGTCACATTACACGAGTTTTCATTCGCGTTATGTGCCGCCAAATGGGCAAAGGAAAAAATATGAACATAGTACTGACAGGCGGGGGATCGGGCGGGCACATCGCACCGATTCTGGCCGTCGCCGCTGAGCTAAAACGGCAAATGCCAAGCTGCCACCTGACCTACATAGGGCAGGGCGGCGACGATTTGCTCGATGTTGTGCAAACTAACCCGCATATTGATGCCGTTAAAACCATTTCGGCTGGCAAGCTTCGGCGCTATAGCGGGGAAGGTTGGCGGCAGCTCCTCGATCTTAAAACCCAAGCACTGAATATTCGGGATCTGGCTCGTACTGTTTGGGGGATTGGGCAAAGCTACCGTTTACTTCGAGCACTACAGCCAAATGTGGTGTTTACGCGGGGAGGTTTTGTGAGTGTTCCTGTGGCGCTAGCAGCTCGGCTTTGCAGAGTGCCTTTCATGACACATGACGCCGATAGTGTGCCAAGCCTAGCAAACAGACTCATCGCGCGCTGGGCGGCCTTACATGCAGTCACACTGAGTCCCGAGATTTACCCGTATCCAGCCGCCAAAATGAGAATGACGGGCATACCGGTTGGGGTACATTTTGAACCCGTCACGTCCAAATTGCGGGCTGCGTATGTGGCAGAGCTGGGGCTACCTACAGATAGTCAGGTAGTGACAGTCACTGGTGGTGGTAATGGTGCGCGCATGCTAAATCAGGCTATCGTAGCCAACACACGCTATCTTTTTTCAAGGTATCCGAAGCTTGTCTTACTGCATTTTGCGGGCCGTTCGCTCGAGGCTGAAACCAATGCTGCATACGACGCGCTGGATTTAGGACAGGCACGTGCACGGGTGAAGGTGTATAGTTTTGCGACAGATTTTTATAAGTACACAGGGGCGGCTGATGTGGTGGTGGCCCGCGGCGGTATGGGCAGTCTGGCAGAACTGGCCATGCAGCAAAAGGCGTGTATTGTAGTGCCTTCGAAGCAACTGAGGTGGAATGTGCAAAATAGTCGGGTGCTTGCGAAAAAGCAGGCAATTTACGAACTCACCGAAGATCAAGCTGAACAACCTGAGCGCTTAGGTCGTGCGGTAGAGGAGCTTTTAGAAAACAAAGCACGGCAAACTCAGTTGGGCCAGGCGCTCGGAGCAATTGCACGCCCCGAGGCCGCAAAAGATTTAGCAAAAATTCTTTTAGAACTTGGGGCAAGTAAGCAGTAATGAAGGTGTGGTGGCCACGTAAGCGCAAGCCTGCGGCAACGCCGCTTCGACCTGGGCGTGACAGGTCGCGTACGTCTGAACGCCCGGTGTACTCATACTATGCGAGTCGGCCTAAAAGCGAACGGTCGGCAGATAGCTCGTTTGGAGGTACGCGCGCTGTTCGGATACCTCGCAACGACACTGCAAATTTGGTTAAAGCTGCTCATTCGGGAAATACTTTGCTATACGTTGGGTGCGCAGTGGTGGTACTAGTGTGTATGATAAAGATTTTATTCTTAGTACCCGAGAGTAAAATTGTTTTTACGGGACAATACACAAAACTAGACACCCAGGCTGCTACCCAATATGCTCGTGAAGCCAATAGGCTACTGGCGAGCAGTGTGTTAAACCGCAGTAAAATTACCCTAAATACCAACGGTATTGCCAAAAAATTGCAACGCACTTTCCCAGGGGTTGAAACAGTCGTGGTAGCTGTGCCAATTGTTGGCAACCACCCTGTGGTGTATATTTCGCCCGCGAAAGCTGCTTTTCAGCTTAAAACCCCGAATGGTATGTACGCGGTTGATCAACATGGCTACGTGCTGTCGGCGCTGACAAGCCCAGCAGCCGACCTAATTACCCTACAAGAACAAAGTGCCCGCCCAGCTACGCCTGGTAAACAGTATTTGGCGGGTTCAACAGTAGGTTTTGCGGCGGCCGCGGTGCATCAACTAGGTAAGGCTGGGTATACGGTGCGCTACCTAGACTTGCCCGTAACAGCTCCTTACGAGCTAGATGTGTACGTAGAAGGGAAGGCGTATTACGTTCGGTTTAACTTGCAGGGGGATGTTTTGCAGCAAAGCGGGGGACTAATTGCGGCGCTTAAACAACAAGCAACGGGCATTCAACCTAGTGTGTATGTAGATGTACGGACGCCAGGCAGGGTGTTCGTAAGGTAACTCCCCCTATTGCTACCCTACCTATGTTCTTAAAATGTTCACATTTTAAATAGATCATACAGTTACAAAAAACTATATAAATATAGAAAAGCAGGGGATTGTCAAATTATATTGGGGTAGAGGGGGTAAGAGGGGAATAGTATACAAAAAAGTCAAATGCGTGAAAAAGCAAATGTTTTCACAAGCATACTGTGGAAAAGTCAAAAAAACTATACAACAATAGCGTTTCAACCAAAAAGCAAACACTAGGCTCCCATGGGCTTCTGTGGGGTTGAGTAGCACGGGAGGCTCAATAACAGATGTGATAGTTCACACATACCGCGGAATAATAGGCGTAAATGCGGCTTAAGTACGGCCTAACTCCAAAAGTCCCCTACAGGCAGGTATATCTATGGTCAACTATTTTACTGATATTCACGTCGCAAAATATACATTGTGCGACATTTAACTACATAGTTTATTTTAGCACTGCTCTACTGCCTGTGCCAAAATTTTTCTAGCCCAACCCATAAACATTTTATATTTTTCCGGTAACTACTCTGCTGCACAGCCGTTTACGCCTGTGCTACATGAGACTATTCACCGCACTGCTATCACAACAATCTTGCCAGTGTTCGTATTTTGTACAATTCTGCATTATGGTTTTTTTGGATCAAAGCAAGCAAGTATCCACTGCTCTTCTAAAATTGTGCTTGGGTCTATAGGGTCAAAAATATGAACAGTTGGTTGTAGTCCAGCAGCTTCGAGCAAGGTTGGCCCGATCGCCATACAATAACTTACATATTGACCACGTGAAATATTTCTTTTGGTTGCACTAGTAGACATGCTTAACTTTACCTCATTCAACGGACGCATGATGTAGTTTCGCTGATGACGTCGAGGGAGCACGGGTGGGAGATCTGGAAAACGATGGAGATTGTTGGTGGTGGGCGAAACAGAGGCGTAGGTGGCTGAAGGGTCCAGGCGGCTCACAATTGGGTGCGTTGCGTACACGATATCAGAGACGTGTACGCCAAACTTGCTAGCTTTATCAGATACTATTGCCCACACATCGGGGTTCACGCCAACGGTAAGTGTTTTTCCAAGTTCATTCGAAGGGCGGCCCACGGCGGTAGCCTCTAGGTTATTCGCTGAGTTGGTAGGTGGCTTTGGCCACTCGTTTGAACTGAGGTTTGCTCTGGAGGTTCAAAAGAATAGTTGTTTCTTTAACGAAGCGGCTTTTGAGCACGCGCTGGACGATTTCGTCGCGGTGGAGGGGTTCTTTGGCCTCTTTCAGTACTTCCGAGATAATATCGGCAACTGTGCCCTTCTTGTAGCCCCATTCTTTCAAGGCATAAATACCGCGGCCAATCAACACAAAACGCTTGTCTTTAATAAGTTCGTTGTGGATTGCCTGGGTGGTAACATCTTTGCGCTTAAAATCGCTGGCTTTGATAGACTCGGCAATTTCATTGAAGTGCATGTGCTTCTTGTTTTCGCTAAGGATAACGTAAATTTTATCGCGAATGTTCTTGGGGTTAACGGTTGGCCATTTTACGAGGCCCCAGCGGTTGTTAAGGGTAGCAAGCTGCTTAGAAATGCTGGCTAGAGCCACGGCGTATGTTTCGTTGGGCATGTTGGCAACTTTGGTCATTTCTTTGGTGGAGATTGGCTGGCCGCTGACTTTTATGGCCTCAACAATTCGTGCAACCTCTTTTTTAATGGCATCAGCCGCATGTACGGTATGGTTCCCTGCTGCCTGGAAATAGGTGTCGTCTTCGTTAATAACTGCTACGTTTGGGCAAAGTTCGGTTAAAAAGGCCAAACGTGATTGATCGGTTCGGGTGTTTTCGGCTGTAAGCTTGCTGCCAAGAAGCGTAATTCGAGCCGTCTCCCCCGCTTCGCCGAGGGCTGCCAGTAATGCGGTTTCGGCTTCATTAATATGAGGTAGCTCAGCACCCGTCATACGCAGTTTAGTCATGACTGATTTTTCAAGCTGACGCACGCGTTCTCGGGTAATGCCCAGTAACTCACCGATTTGTTCAAGAGTTTCTCTGCGGTCAAACAGACCGTAGCGACGGGCGATTATTTCACGTTCACGTTCACGGTCAATACTGTTCAAAATGTCTTGAACAATGGCTTCTGTGTTGAGTACGGCAGTGGTATTACTCATAATTCCCTCTTATTTTATAACTTTTATTACTATAAGTCAATCATTTAGTCTGATAATCTTATTGTAGCATAAAATCGCAGTTCAAGTAGATTCTATGTTGTAAAAAGTCAATTAGATAATAACTTGTATAGAGACAAAATTGTGGATAAATGCTTTAGGTTTTTTATCTACGGTTAGGCGAAAGAGGTGCAGCTAGGCTTACAATACATATTCTAGGTACTAACAAGCGTCAGTGTATTGGTGTTAGGGCTTTTGGCTGCACGCCATGGTGCTAACAATTACTGCTTCATATATATTTAACCTACGAGACATTACCGATCAGATGTGGTAATACTTTTAGCCCCGTGTTTGAGCTGCTCTAGCATAGTAGCCACTTCGTGTAAATGCGTTTTCATATCCGTAATTGTAGTCGGTGTAATTTGCGCAATAATTCTTGCTGGATGCGTCACGATGGACCAACCGATATCAGTCTTAACCAGTTCGCTGATATTAGCAGAGTCAATTTGATTTCTTCGTTTATATTGGCGCTCTGCTTGCATTTGGTCATCGAAAGTATGTATCGCCGGGGGAAGTGAAACGGTTGCGTAGGGTTCATTACCGTGCGGAGTATCCGCCAAAACGTCGAAATTATCTTTGATGTCTTTGGGGAGAAGAGAGAAAGAATAACCATTGTAATGCCCTTCTCTTCCGAGCGTAAAATCAATTGTACCCTCGGACGCAAGCCTGAGAAAAGTATCGAGTGTGTCTTTGTTGATGCCAGGTGGTAAGCAGAGTTCTTCTGGTAGCATGTGCCTGAATGTTTGCGTGGGTATGACAATTTTCGGGTCAGTGACGGCAATGTCAAAAACCGTGCTCAAGATGACTTTACTAACCTTGCGTGGCAAACCGGTATATCTTGATGCTATTATTTGCGCATCAATGCTATCTTGTTGCGTCATGCCGAAGGGCAGGCTTGCTATTAGGTAGTTCGGGTCTTCCGCACGCGTCAGTTTTGGGATAGGCTGGTTGGTAACGTGTATACCTGACTCAAACAGCGTAGTTAGTGTTTGCGCCTTCACCCCATTAATGTTGTCAAGATTAACTGCAGCCCCAACGGTGTTTAGGGTGCTTGCATTTGCTACCCAATCTTGAGCTACTTGTGCTACACGCTGTTTGTTGTCGGGGCTGATTCTAGCTTGCGCTTCTGTTAGTGCGTCGTCATTCATTTCATTCGGATCGATATACTCTCGCACGAGCAAATCATAGCCTCTAAGTGCGAGTATGTACTCTGCCAGGCTAGTAGCCGCTTTGCTGACGGGCAGTAAAACATCATGTTGATCAAATATTACTTCAGCCCCTGAAGAAATAACTGAGGTAAACATGAATACATAATAACATAAAATCGTAAAATGTAAAAATTATTTCTTTCGGCGACGAAAGGGGGGGCGACGTTTGCCTTCTGGGGCTTCGGTGAGTAGTTTGAGTGCGGTTTCGTGTGTGATGGTGCTCGGGTCGGTATTTTTGTCTATTTTGGCGTTTTTCTTACCATCGGTTACATAAGGACCCCACCTGCCCTTTAGGACTTTTACGCCATCACCGAAGTCGGCAATGTTTTTTTCGGCTTCGGATTGTAGCTTTTCGGTGTAGAGTTGGCGGGCTGTTTCGAGGGTAATGGTGTGTGGGTCCTCGTTTTTAATGCTTATAAAGAGTTTTCCAACCTGAATATAGGGGCCAAAACGACCGATGTTTGCCTTAATGTCTTGCCCGTCTTCGGTAGTACCAACGAGTCGGGGCAGTTGAAAAGCCACCAGGGCTTGTTCGAGGGTAACGTTTTCGACGGTGGCGCCCTTGGGCATAGGGGCAAATTCTGGCTTATTGGCCTTGTCTTCGGTAGCGCCACGCTGTAAAAGTGGTCCAAAGCGGCCAAAGCGGGCAAAAATAGGTTTGTTCGTTTTGGGGTCGAGGCCGAGTTCGCGAGCCTGGGCTACGCTGCTGCGGTCGATATTGCCCGATTTAGCAACCAGGCTATGAAATGGGCCATAAAAAGTCTTGAGCATACTGTTACGGTCTAGTTTATTGGCGGCGATTTCATCAAAATGTTCTTCGACGCTGGCGGTAAAGCCGTAGTCAATTACAGGCTCGAAATGTTGGCTTAAAAAGTCAGCGATAAGTTGACCGCTGGGCGTCGGCACCAGTTTACCGCGGTCGGCGCCTGTTTTTTCTTGTACAACTTCGCGCGCTATGGTTCCGTTGGTTCGGTTTAATACGATTACCTCGCGGTCATTACCCTCGCCTTCACCGCGTACAGCGTAGCCACGGGTTTGGATGGTGCCGATTATGGTTGCGTAGGTGCTGGGGCGACCAATGCCGAGTTCTTCTAGTTTTTTTACGAGGCTTCCTTCGGTAAATCTGGCGGGCGGACGGGCGAAGACTTGGCGTGCGGTGGCTGATTGCATTTCGGGCATATCGCCGGCTTCAAGGGCAGGCAGTACGGCATCTTCTTTGTTGCGTCCGTAAACTTTCAAGAAGCCATCAAAGGTAATTACTTCGCCCTTTGCCTCAAAGTTGGGCGTTGGATGTGAGATGTTTGATGCAAGTGAAACAGATATGGTGATGGTAGTTTTTTCTAGCCTGGCGGGTGCCATTTGGCTGGCAAGAGTTCGCTTGCGAATAAGTTCGTACAATTTTTGGTCGTAGCTGTCGCCGCTCGCCACCTCTAGCCGAACATCGGTTGGTCGGATTGCTTCGTGAGCTTCTTGGGCGCCCGCAGCCTTGGTTTTAAACGTACGAACTTGGGAATATTCTGCGCCAAATTCTTTCGTAATGTAGTTGGCGGCCGCAGCAATAGCCTGCCCGCTCAAATTTACAGAGTCCGTACGCATATAGGTTATTTTGCCTGCTTGATACAATTTTTGCGCCGCAGTCATGGTGGCTCGCGAACCAAAGCCAAGCTTTGCATTGGCTTCTTGTTGCAAGGTGCTGGTTGTAAAGGGTGCGCTGGGGTTGCGGGTACCAGGGTTCTTAGAAACGCTAGCAATTTTATAGGTGGCGCCTTCAAGGCTTTCCAGGAACTTCCGAGCTTCGGCTTCGGTGTTAAAGCGCTGGGGTAATTCGGCCGTGAACTCTTGGCTATCATGCACAAACTGAGCGGTTACCTTAAACTGCGAAGAACTTTCGAAGGCATTAATTTCACGTTCACGCTCTACCAGTAGCTTTACGGCAGGGCTTTGGACACGGCCGGCACTTTTGCCGCCAGGCACCTTTTGCCAAACCACGGGGCTGAGTTCGAAGCCTACAATTCGGTCTAAGATCTGGCGAGCCTGTTGGGCCTCGACCAGGGGCATATTGACCGTGCGTGGGTTTTTAATGGCCGTTTCAATGGCAGATTTGGTAATTTCATGAAACACGATGCGGTTAGTTTTAGTTGGGTCAAGTTTGAGCACTTCACATAAATGCCACGCTATGGCCTCGCCTTCGCGGTCTTCATCGGTGGCCAGCCAAACTGTTTGGGCCTCTTTTACGGCCTTTTTTAGTTCTGTTATGACCTTCTTTTTATCGGGGTCGACTTCGTAGGTGGTTTTAAAATCGTTAGCGACATCGATGGGCGGTGTGCCATCTTTGGTTTTTTTGGCAATGGACCGAATATGCCCAATGCTGCTGAGCACTTTAAAGTCACTACCAAGATACTTCTCGATAGTTTTGGCCTTTGCGGGGCTTTCGACGATAACTAAGTTTTTTGACATTGTTCCATGTAAGTATACGTGCCGCTATAGGTTTGACACAAGTGGTTAGCCTACGCGGTTTTGCACCGAAATGCAAGAAAAATAATAACACCAAGCTTGTGGATAGGCGCATTTGACTGCCGAAAATGACATGCGGGTAAGCGGGGCTATCTATACAAATGATAGTGTATTATTCTACGTTGTCTCCAGACGCTACTTGAAGTGACTATCAAACCCGCTGCTCCAAGAAGAATAGTAACGAGCTTTGTTCCCGTGTTGAGGAGCTGTTGTGTTGAAGTCAGTGTTGTGTCTGTTACGAGGCTATCTTTTATAGTGGAGGCTCCCAAGGTATTGCCTGCTAGTACCCGTACTTCATATGTTGTATTGGGGTTAAGGCTGCTTATGGTATAAGTCAACACGTTCCCAGGTGTCCTTCCAGATACGACCCACTGAGACGTTCCAGAAGGTCGATACGAGACCTCGTAGTACGTAATAGGACTAGAGCCAATTCTTTCTGGGGGTTGCCAACTTACTTTAAGAGAGGTGTCGGAGGGCTTTACACTTATAGCTTGAGGCGCACTTGGTAATATGGGTGCATTCCAAACTGATATCTTTGCTGGACCCATTCTGGCATGCTCCAGGACTTGATCAGCGACATAGACATTGCCGCTGCTATCAGTCACGACGCCCCATGATGGCATCAGTTCACTCTCTGAAAATCCAAATCGGCCAAACTGAGACAGATACACACCCTCACTAGTAAATTTCTGAACTCGTATCACCCACTTCTTCCAGCCGGCTGAATCGTAATAACCAGAGTCGACGACCAGTACATTGCCCTCAGAATCTACGGTGACACCAGACGCGCCAGTAAATTCACCGTCACCAAGTCCGGTCCTACCCCACTGCGTCACATAGGTGCCATCGTGGGTAAATTTCTGGACGCGGTTGAGTACGTAGTCGCTGACATAGACGTTATCTGCACTGTCTATGGCGATAGAAATAGGGTCAGCCAACTGGCCATTGCCGCTGCCTGGTGTGCCGAACTTGCGAATAAATGTGCCGTCTGGCGTAAATACCTTCACCTCATCTAACCATACATCTGACACAAATACGTTACCCGCGGAGTCAAAGGCGATACCTTCTGGTTCTGGCAGGTTATTATCACCTCCTCCACTGCCACCAAATTGTCTCAGGTAGTTTCCAGCAGCGTCAAATACCTGGACCCTGGAATTATTAGTGTCGACCACGTAAAGCTCTCCGTTAGGAGCAAGCGCGAGGCCGCATGGTCTGAAGAATTGTCCATTACCGCTTCCTGCACTACCAATAACTCTTAGCAATGTACCATTCGACGCATACACTTTGACATTGTGCCACTGTCTATCGGCAACATATATCGCCCCGTCTGCGCCACGGTCAATGTCGGTAGGGTCGCACAGATTCGTTGGCTTAGCGAGGGGGTCGGTAAATACGAGCTTGTCTAGGTAGGTGCCGTTGCTGTCAAATTTTTGGATGATACCTCTGTCCACCGAATCAGACACATATACATACCCATTCCCATCAAGCGCCAATCCAGTAGCAGAGGTAAGCTGCCCATCACCCTCGCCGTAGCCGCCAAATTGGCTGAGGTAGGTGCCATTGCTGTCAAATTTTTGGACACGGTTGTTGTCCCTGTCTAAAACGTATATGTTGCCCCCGGAGTCTACCGCTATGTCACTCGGTAAGTTAAACTGCCCATTGCCACTACCGGCCGAGCCAAAGTGGCTGAGGTAGGCGCCGTTGCTGTCAAACACTTGGATACGATTATTGCCACTATCGGCTATATATATGTGAGAGTCTGCCCCTATGGCGATAGTGGTGTGGTAGTCGGCGGCGAACTGACCATCGCTGCTGCCCATTGAGCCAAAGTGGCTGAGGTAGGCGCCGTTGCTGTCAAATACTTGCACGCGATAATTCGCAGGGTCTGTGACATAGACCTTGCCTGTTGAGTCGATAGCTATGTCACCCGTTCCGCCAAACTGACCGTTGCCAGTCCCCATTGAGCCAAATTGGCTGAGGTAGGCGCCGTTGCTGTCAAATACTTGCACGCGCCCATTGGCGATATCAGACACATAGAGGCGCCCATTGTGGTCGATAGCAGCCCCTAATGACCCCGCAATCTGACCCGTTGCATCACCATAACCGTATCCAAAACTACCTATGCTTTCACCCGAGGTCGTCATAACTGTAACGAGGCTGGGCGTATAGTTATTTCCCGTTACTGTATAAATCTTATCGTTATAAATTGCCATATAAAACGGCTGGAACCGTTCCTCTGGGCACCCGCCGATACCGATATTGTTTTTCCAGGTGTATGTGTCCAGAGGTGCGGCTGCATGGATGCTACCCGTACTTATTAACATAATTAAGACAACTACTATAAAACACTTGGTAAATAGTTGGCGCTTCATTTGATGTATTATTGTGTCCGTTTTTATCTGTATTATTTCTGTGTTTATTACAACAACTACCCTCTATTTTAGCACGAGCTTTATAGTTGTCAACGCCTGAAATAACGACTGAATCTGAAATCGAATATGTTATAGCAAATTCGAATTAATTATCCAATAAGGTAAACCACTAGTTCTACTAGTGTGACTAGCAAAGGTTTGACCTTCCGCAGCATATCCCAACAATGCATAATACCCCGGCCGTAAGGCTGGGGTATTATGCTACTGGTTGCCCCGCTGAAAGGAAAAACCAATCATGTCCACATCGGTAGACTATCATAGTCTAGCTCATTCAAAATGGGATTGTAAGTATCATCTAGTCTTCATCCCCAAAGGCCGCCGCAAGCGTCTCTACGGCGAGATACGACCTCGCTTGGGTCGGATCTTCCATGAGCTTGCCAATCAAAAGGAATGCAAGATTTTGGAAGGTCATCTCATGTATGATCATGTGCATATGCTCATAGAGATACCACCAAAGTACAAAGCCTCAGAAGTCATCGGATTCCTGAAGGGAAAAAGTGCTATCGCCATCGCCAGGGAGTTTGGCGGCAAAACTCGGAACTACACTGGCGAACACTTCTGGGCCCGGGGTTACGCAATCAGTACCGTTGGATTTGAAGAATCGGCCATTCGAAAGTACATCAGGGAACAAGAGATCGACGATGCTGCTTCATCGGCTCAAGGTGCCTTCTAATAACCACTAACTAATACTGCGGGGCAGCCATCGCCTTTTAGGCGACACCACTCACCAAGCCACCGGCATG
>JBATSO010000013.1:0-22145 GCA_049293335.1 Saccharimonadales bacterium (SeqCode) | reverse complement strand
CTTTATGAAAATCATCGAGTCGTTCAAAGCTTTCGGCCAAACCCGACTCTAGACTCACTACGCTCTGTTTTACGTGTTGCTGGCTAACGGCAAACAAACGGCTTTCGGCTTCTTCTATCAGCTCGTTGAGAGCCTTAGATTCATCTTGCCCAAGGCTTGCCATATCGGCACTAGCGGTGATTAAGCGGCGTCTTAAGGCCTTCTGGGCTACAATATCGGCATATTGTTCTACGTGCGCGGCGGTGGGAACAAAGTTGGTTAGTTCTGTTAAATAGGCAGGTCCGCCCACCATTTCTAGAAAGCCCGTACCTTTCAAATGGTCGGCGAGTGTTAAAACATCGATAGCCGAGCGCTTCTCGTACAGTGCTACCAGGGCTTCATATATGCGGGCATGTTTTTGGTCGTAAAAATCGTCGGGCGTAATGGTGTCGGCAATTTTTACAATTGCATCGGTGTCAATAAGAATTGCCCCCAATAAAGAGGCTTCAGCTTCGAGGTTCTGCGGTGGGGTGGGTGTAGTTGCCATAGCGCTCAACGGTCTTTCTAGCCTGTTAGGGCTTAGTTATGATTCTAGCAGTTCGGCGCCGCCAAAAATATTGCTAATGTTTGAAACGGCATCGGTAATGGGGGCAGGCTCGCCGGGCGTTTCTACAGTACTACAGATAATTTTGGTTGGTCGACCCCGTAGCTCTTCAACAATTTTGGTAAGCGTTGTGTGATTTCGTGCCTCGGCAACTCTTTTTTGGTGAAAGGCAAAGCGGAACGCTAAATGCAGCGTATCTTGTTCGAGTGTTGGCTGAGCCATGCGTGCTATGCCATACAGTGTGTTGTGTGATTTTTTAATTCGCTGTAAAACCTCATGCCAAACGTTGTCAATGTCGCTGTTTGTAGAGAATGAGTCGCTGTTTGTTTGCTCTGGCTGTTCAGTTTCGTTTATGGTTTTAGCCTCATTTGGCTCTTTAACATCTTCAGATTTAGCCTCATTCTTTATGGGGGGCTTCAAAGTGGTGGCCTCTGGCTTTGCTGCCATAGGCGCTGGTGCTGCTTGGGCTGGCTGTGGCTGTGGGGTTACTTTTGGGGCGCTTGGGGCCTGTTTAGTGCTTGGCATACGTACAACCACTTCTGTACCGCTCGTGGTTGGTATATATCTTAAAAAAAGTACCTCAAGGAGTGCTCGCGGGTTATGCGCCGCAGGAATATCCAGCAACTGTTTAAGAAGCTCGATAGACTGTTCACTGTTAGCTTTGCCCTCAAGAATATTGCTACGGGTCAGTGAACCAAGCTGCGCGGCGACCATAGCGGGTTCATAGCCCTGTTCGACCAAACTATGAAGCTCGTTGATAGCTTTGGTTGCCTGGTGTGTTGCCAGGTAGTCTGCAATGTTTTGAATCGACTCTTCGGGGACCCTGCCGAGTAAGTTTTCGATATCAGCCTTGGTAACCTTTGCGCTGAGGCTGCTTACTTGGTCGAGCAACCCAATACTATCGCGAAAACTGCCCTCGCCGTGTTCGGCTATAAGCTGCAAGGCATCATCGGCTACGGTTATACCTTCTTTGGTTGCTATGTCACGCAGGTGTGCAACGACTTGCTCGGCAGGCACGGGCCGAAAACTAAAGCGCTGCGTACGGCTAATGACAGTTTGTGGTAGTCTGTGAGACTCTGTGGTGGCTAAAATAAACACCACATGCGCTGGCGGTTCCTCGAGCGTTTTAAGGAGTGCGTTAAAAGCCGATTTACTTAGCATATGCACTTCGTCGATAATGAAGACTTTGTAGGCTGCACTGGTAGGCGCCGACATAATTTTATCGCGTAGGTCGCGAACGTCTTCTACGCTGTTGTTGCTTGCGGCGTCGATTTCAATGATATCGAAATGCACTTCTTCACTGTACGGCAGTTGGTTGATTTCATACGCTAATATTCGAGCGATTGAGGTTTTACCCACGCCGCGCGGCCCAGTGAGCAAATAAGCATGCGCAATTTTGCCTTGTTTTAAAGCGTTCGAAAGCGCCGTGGTAATGTGGTCTTGCCCCACAATCTCACTCAAACTCCGCGAACGGTATTTTCGGTACAGCGCCTTCCCCATTTCTATAGATTATAGCGGGTAGTGCGGCAGATTTCGAATGTAGTATTTACAAAGCAATCAGTATCAGGCCAGCCACGGCAATCGCAATCGCTGTCCATAGCAACCGATCATCGTCGTGTTCTTTTAATATTTTGTGGGCGGCAATGGCTGTCAGTGGTAATACAAAGGCCTTTAGGGCCGTAACGAGCGATATGTTGTTAGCTGCATTGAGCGCATAAATATAAGTGCAGCCAATTGCAACGCTCAAGAGTCCAATAATAACTGACTGACGGTACGTTTCTTTGCTGATTTTTTTGAGACCAACACGCTGTAGGTCAGGGTACGCAATAATAGCCTGAAAAACCAACTGCATACCAAACCCATATATAAAATAGGCGCCAATATCCATGTAGTTTAACGCAGCTTTTTCAGCAACCAGTCCAATGCCCATTGTGACGGCAGAGAGCAAAGTGAGGATAACACCAAGGCGAAAGTCGGGGTGTTTGCCAAGCCCCTGTTTATGAGCTTTGGTTGGCGCCCAAATAGCCAGTAAGCCTGCACAAAGCAGTAAAACTGTACCGCCCACCTGTAAAGTACTCAGCTTTTCATGTAGCAGCGTCCAACCTAGTAGTATGACAATAACATTACTTAGTTGAAAAATAGTCTGAAACAACGCCGCGGGTAGTAATTTCATGGCCCGATACGAAAACCAGCTATACAGCGCTATAAACACGCCCTCTACAACGAGCAGAATAACTGACGACCTATTCCAGGTAATGCTATGTGGAACAACGAGCCCTACCACAATACTTACGGGCACCACGCCCAGCAAATACGATAAAAACATCGGTATGCTAGCAGGTACGTTGTTTGACTGCGCAAAAGTGCGCTTAATAAGCGCTTGGGCAACAGCCAGCCCGAAGCACAGTGTTAAAACAAAAGGCCAAAGTTCCATAGGTAGCTTAGAGTGCGGCTTCTAGTGCGGCCCATTCAGCGGCAGCATCGTCTTCGGGTACGTTCACGCTCACTTGGTCGCCGGGCTTTGCTTTAAAGTATGTGACACTGGCGAGTAACACGCGGAAATCTCGAGAACCAACTGACACAAAGTAATGGCCACCCTCGAGCTTCAGTTGCCCCACCACTTGTTTGCGTGGGATTGGTCCAATTTGCTTGTATAAAAAGGCGCCATCATCGGCAATGGTAAGTTTTAATATGTCGCCCTGCACGAGCTTAGACTTGCTGGCGTAGTTGGCGGGTACAGGATAAGTTTTGCCATCAGAACCGACCATATTTTGGCCGTCAAAAACACCCTCGATAACTTTGCCGAGGATTTCTTCGGTTACTTTGGCTTGAACGCGGTCGTCATCACCCACTAAACTTACAAGCAATTCGTTTGCAGCAGCGAGGTTTGTTTCGGCTTCTTGGATTAATGCGCGAAGTCTTTTGATCTGTTTTTCTGGTATTTCGGCCATAACTTTTCTCTTTGTCTACGTTTTCACTCTCACACAGGTACTTTATTACACCTTACCATAAAAGTATCACACTACGTTTTGCAAGTCAAAGCAGATTCTACATAAATATATAAGCTTTAACGGTTGGTCTCGGCTGCGCTAAACTCCTCCAGAACAGTCATCCTGAACCACATTCAGGATCCCCTCCACCTCCCGCACCCAGCTTAACCTTATCCCTTGTCATCCTGAGCTCGACTCAGGATCCCCTCCACCTCCTGCACTCAACTCTAACCCAACAACGTTCCTTCTGCTTTCTGTTTCGCCCCCATGGGACTACCCAAGACCTTTTGCTGCCAAAAGGCCTTGGAACCAAAACCAGGCCAGGAGCTTCCGTATAGCCACCACGAACTATGTCGCTAAAAGCGACCATCAACTATCAGCGGCCTACGGCCGCACTCTTGACTCATGTCTCATGTCTTTCGCCTCATGACTCTAAACGTGAGTGTAAGTCAGACAACCTTCTTATATCTGGCGTTTGCCATAAACAAAAAACTGCCCCCTACGAGGCAGTTTTTTAGTGAAGGTATTAAAACTAAACGAGTTCGACTGTAGCGCCAGCCTCTTCGAGGGCTTTTTTGGCAGCTTCAGCATCTTCTTTCTTAGCTTTTTCGAGTACAACCTTAGGTGCACCGTCTACGAGAGCCTTCGCTTCGCCAAGACCAAGACCAGTCAGTTCCTTAACGGCTTTAATAACAGCAACCTTTTGCGCACCAGCGTCCTTCAGGTTTACGTCGTATTCAGCCTTTTCATCTGCAGCAGCGGCGCCGTCGCCACCAGCAGCAGGACCGGCAACAGCAACGGCTGCAGCGGCAGGTTCGATGCCGTATTCTTCCTTCAGGAAGTTCTTAAGTTCGTTTACTTCTAGTACCGTTAGCTTGGTAAGCTCTTCGGCAAGTTTCTTAATGTCAGCCATAATAAATCTCCTTGATTATCGGGTGACCTGTGACATGTCACAAAACTGTAACAGTTGCCATGTAACGGTTGAAGCTCAATGGTTACAGGCAAGTTGCCAATGTTAGGTGACAGGTGACAGGGTAAATTGTTAATGGTGGGTGCGACTAAGCCGTTGCTTTGTCGCGGACGCCATCTAGCAACGCGTGTAGGTTGCCAGAAAGGCCATTGGTAATGTCGTTGACTGGTGAAAGCAGTGTTTCCACAACTTGGCCAATCAAGGCATCTTTACTTGGAAGGTCAGCGAGGGTTTTAACCTGCGTTGCGTCCATGTAGGTGCCGTCTGCGCTAAAAGCGCCCACAAATTCAATGGTTGGGTTGGCTTTGGCAAAAGCCTTGAGGGCTTGAGCGGGCGCAACCTCGTCTTCGCTGTTAAAAGCGTACAGCAACATGCCTTGCAAATCACCAGTGTTGGTTTCTTTGAGGGCTTCGTTTTGCTGCATAGCCTTAATAACGAGACGGTTTTTAACAACCTTGATTTTTGTGCCGCTAGATTTAGCGTCTTTGCGAAGTGTTTGCAGCGCCTTAACGGTTGTGCCTTGGTATTTGGCAACAACGGTCATTTTGGCAGAGCTAAGTAGATCGGCTACTTCTGCAACCACATCGTCTTTTTGGGTTTTACTAAGTGCCATTCGTGACTCCTTCGGAGTGAATGAAGAATAATGAATGATGAATCATGAGGATACACAATCGACCCTTGCGGACTCACGACCCCTGTTACATAAAGAAAACGCTCTTGTATACCTAAAGCGTTTATGAACGAAATAAAAAGATTTCGTCGCCTCGGTGACAAATTAAGCCAGATTACTCCGAGCAGTCACTGTCTTTGGTAACAGGGGTAGTATACCAGAGTCAAGCAATAGTAGTCAAGGCGATCCAGGAAAGTCCTGGAATCCCTTACGCCGTATGAACAATTCAGTGCATTATTAGCTGAGAAAGGAGAAGCCGTGCCGAACGCGGTGGTGTTGCGTTAGGTGGTTGAAGGTAGCTAAGTGCGTAAACAATATATTTGCAATAAATGTAAATAATAGTATGATTACTATTATTTATTTATCGATGAATCAATGAATGAAAAAAATTTTCCTGCCAAATTTTTATATCTAGCCGATATGAACAATAGTGATGATAGTAAGGGAAATCCTGTTTTAAGGGAAATGGAAGAGCTTTCTCATAAAATGGCATCGAGACAAATGTGTCATTTAGCTATAGCTAACATTACCAAAATATTATTAATGAAAGTTTTCCAAGAAACACCCCAGATCCCCGTCATACTTGCACCTATTATGCGTTCTGGTGTATCTATGCTACCTACCGCACAAGAATTCTTTAATTTCCCTGAGGTAATGTTTATGTCAGGTGAGCGAAAAGATGGAAAAACAACGGTTACTATACAAAAAAGGCTTGTAACTGAAGGAAAGCATGTAGTTATCCTTGATCCAATTATCGCAACAGGTAATACCGCGATAAAAGCTTACAAATCTTTAAATGACAAAACTAGTACGAATGTTTCATGTACTATGATCTCATGTTACGCCTCTCCGGAAGGAGTAACAAACATTCAACGTACTATCACAGCCGATCTCTTCGTAGGCTGCTTGGCCTTAACGGTTGATAATGCGGGGTACTTAATGCCTTCTACCAATGGAGATATGGGTGATAAATTATTTGGTATCGAAAAACCCAATGGAGAATAATAAACATATAGTACCCTATGAAACTCGACGCTCATATTTAGAGTCTGAATTTCCAGTACAACCTTATCTGACGGCTATTCAGGATAGGATTGGAAGGTGTATTATGAGTGGAGTAGAGATGTTCCGCGCCACCTTCACAGATATAAATGTACCAGATCAAAGCGATGACATTTCTGCGCATGCTTGGCTACTTGCAGTAAAAACTTCAAAATATAATGCTACATACTTTATATCAAGGGATGAGGCGATCAAAGCTACAAATTTTACTAAAGAGTATGGTGATGTTGTAGATAGAATCGGGGAAAGTATTGACTCTCTAGGTGGGCCTAATCCGATTATCAATTATGCGCTTCATAAGTTTGTGATTGATTTTTCGCAATCTACGCATAACGGTAAGGTCATAGAACACAACGACTTTATTCCCTTAAGGGCGATCCAAGCCCACGATGCTTCCACGATTGCAATAAGGTCTCGAGGGCCACTTACGTTAAACCCAACAGACTCTTTCAACGCCAACCATAATCTTTATGATTGGCATGACTTAGCACATTATATTGCTGCAGCAGCCTCTAGTGGTTATTTTGGCGCAAAATATCATCAAGGGCTAAATAAACTAGAGAAAGAATACCAGGACTTAGTTACAGGTAATGATAAAGATAGCGGTTTTAGAAATATATTTTCTGACGGAATAATTTTTACTCATCTTAGCAGACCAGTTTTTGAAGATCTAGTTTCTCACCATCCAGAGATTTTACGATCAGAGGGTGTTTCGGATGATGAGGTTCGGAATCAAATTGCAGGTAGATTGGTGGCCTACTTTGTTAAAGGCGAACCCTTATTCCACCCGATAGCCCAAAAATACATCTCTCCAACAACTTCAATTAGCCCCATACAACTAGCTATTTGTATGCAAAATAAAAGATACGAAAGGACGGCCGCAGAACTAGAGAAATACCTCTTAGTGCGAGGAAGCCCTGACGGAACTCGCGGGGACATTAAGTTAGACCCTTTATCATATTTATCTCGCTCACAGAGGATACATTACATCGCTAATCTCGGTAAGTTATCGCTATATTTTGAGAACAGGAATCTTATACGACATCGAGCACATGAAGACGCGCTAGCAACATCTGCAAGTGAACTGTTAGCAAAAGGATTATCGAACATTTCTACTGAGGCAAATAATATTGAAAAAAGTAGAATATACTTAGATATAGATCTTTTAAAGAAAATAATCAATTTCTACAATTTTGACGATATTAAACGAGGTCAAGAAATAAATTTGTTTAAGGAAGTTGAGGCTAATATACAGTCTAGGAGGCTACTACAGTGAAATATAATACGTATGATTTATTTATTTTTGACTTTGACGGAACTCTTGGCGATACACAAGATTGTGTTGTGGCGTCCTTTCAGCAAACGATAACTGACAACAAGTTACAAAAACCTAAAAAAGAAGATATTGTTAATCTGATGGGCTTATCGCTAGAACAGGTTTTTCGTCAACTTATAGGGGATACTTACGAAAAACCTTTTTACGAAAAACTTATTGATGATTACCGTTGTCATTACAGAAATTACCTAGCTAGTAAAACTA
The DNA here is from genome assembly GCA_049293335.1 of Saccharimonadales bacterium (SeqCode). GTDB lineage: Bacteria > Patescibacteriota > Saccharimonadia > Saccharimonadales > UBA4665 > JAGXIT01. Next base: position 14,330 of record JBATSO010000013.1, on the reverse strand, counting down.
AGATTTTTAAAGGCGTACGTGAAACTCTTGCATATATAAAAAATGCAAATTGCGTTTGTTCTATTGCAACCAGCAAAAAAACTGAATTCGCCACTCTAAGTTGTCGTTTTTTGAATATCGATAAATATATTGATTATTACATTGGTGATGATAAGGTTACCAACAAGAAGCCCCATCCAGAAATGCTTGAAAAAACTTATAAAGACTTACGTATTGATAGTGCTCGTTCAGTTTTGATTGGTGACTCCACTTTTGATATCGATATGGGCAATGCTATGGGTATTGATACGATCGCTGTCACATGGGGTGCACACAGTGAAGCAGTCCTACGTGCTTCAATGCCGACCTATATTATCAGCTCCTTTTCAGAGCTCCGCAAATTTGTTAAGAAATGATAGTTGATCTGAAACAGATTGTACCTCCTTTTTATTAATCCTTGTGCGGTTGGTTTGTACAGCCAACGATGCGCCATAACTAGCGGCAAGGCAAGATAACAAGATATGCCTGGTTGTCCAATGCTTGCGTTTTCTCGTAATTAGATATCCAAGCATAATTCCAGCATATGTGTCGCCAGCACCCGTTTCATCAACAACCTTTTCATTGGGTACTACAGTTGGTGGAAGCTCATATATTTCGTCTTGGTAGCGTATTACAGATCCGAGCGCTGCTCGAGTAATGACAAGTAAGGTCGTATTGGGAAAGGTTTTAACGGCAGCTTCTAAGCAGAAGCCACCACTGTTGGTTAGGTGGTTAAACTCATCCTCATTACCGGTTACAATATCAGGTTCTCTGCTACTGCTATTAAGCATTTCTTTCACCTGTTGAGGTGGAGCGATAGCTGGATTTAAGCCCGCAAGATTAAGAAAGTAATCACCATTATTGATTTTAGGTAAAATTCGGTCAATCTGATCAAACGCTTTCGGTAAGCGCACTGTTGTAAGGTCAGACATGAACATTTTTATACTTTTAGGGTCAAGTTCTGCAGGAATGCGTATATGTTCTGCTGCGCCTAAATTCCGTTGACGTTGGTAAACAACTCCTTTAGTATCAACTGCAGACACTACAAGACCAGTATCATTATTGCTATCAACGGCAAGTGCGCCTAAACGGTTGGGTGTCTGGCTTCTGTAAAGCTTACCTCGTCTATCTCTACCAACTGTTGCGACCATACGCACTTTAGCGTTAGGTTCAATCATGGAAAGAGTTGTGATAATATTTGGCGTTACGCCACCTGCAACTTGAACTGTATTTGAATGTTGGTCAGCATACTGTGCTAATTCCTCTGGCGATGGGAGAATAACTCCATCTTGATATATTTTTTCATCAACCATTGCCAGTCCACAGCCGACTATAATATTTCCCTTAGCCATATGACTTAAATGATACAATACGTTTAATAAATTTACAAAATTATTGTGAAAACATCATATACAAACGAGTGTCGGGAGTGAGAGTGCCGTTGATGGTGGGGCGGGTAGAGGGTTCACTGGCAACTTGTGTAAAGCCGATTTTTTCATAAATGTGTACGGCGCCCGTGTTGCTGGCCCAGGTTTCGAGCCAGAGGTTTTTTGCACCATAAAGTTGCTGCGTAGCGTCAACGGCAACGGCCAAATACGGTGTTGCTAGGCCTTTGCCCTGATGTTTCTCGCTCAGTCGTAGCGCCACAGTTGTTTCACCGCCAGGGATATGGCTGGTCTGCGCTGCGCCACCCCAAGCGTAGCCAGCAATTTCACCAGTAGCAGATTCTACCAGTAAAAAGACTGCTCTACCTTTGCCCAGCCATGTGGTTGTGCCGGCCTCGTCACGGAACCGGCTGCCGACATCATTGGGGCAGTACTCTCGAATAGAATCTTGCCGCGCAATTTCTTGGATTTTGGCTGCAGCAGCCTTGGTAAGTCCCAGCGTGACAGCATAGCCGCGTGCGGCTAGAGTTTCAAATGCACGTTTGCCAGCGTCGCTTAATTCGTCTGATTGTAGCGTTGCCACCGACGGTACATACTCTGTTGGAAACGGCTTCATCGCACGAGCTCCGCTATGTGATCGGCCATTTCTTGTGCGAGCGCATTGGCCTCGGGCGCCTCCACCATGACGCGGGCCAGTGGCTCAGTGCCAGAGGCTCGCACCAAAATGCGTCCAGTGGTACCGAGCTTTTCGGTTTCAGCCTGGACATAGGCTTCTACCTCTGGGCTGTTTAGTTTCGTTTTGTCTGCAATGGCAAAATTTACCAATGACTGTGGTAGCAGGTGTACTTCATCTCGCCACTGGGCGAGAGTCTTCCCGGACTGTTTAAGTACGCGTAGAACCTGAATTGCCGCCAATAGCCCATCGCCCGTTGTAGAGCGGTCGGCTAGTATAATGTGGCCAGATTGTTCGCCGCCCAGCTTACGGCCTGTTTCGATTAGGCGCTCCAAAACATAGCGGTCGCCGACACCAGTGCGCTGTAGTTCAATACCTTGGGAGTTTAAGGCATGTTCGAAGCCCAAGTTGCTCATAACAGTCGCCACTACTACTTGGTGGCCTTCGCCAACACCAAGCAAATACAGCAGGTGGTCGCCCGTGCATTCACGGCCCAGGTTGTCGACCATTATTAGGCGGTCGGCGTCGCCATCTAGGGCAATGCCGAGGTCACACTGTTCGCTAAGCACTGTCTCTTGCAGCAGCTCGGTGTGAGTGGCACCACAGGCAATGTTTATATTGCGGCCATCGGGTTGGTTACCGATGGCAACTACTTCAGCGCCCAAGCGGGTTAGCACCTGCGGGGCCACAAAACTAGCCGCCCCGTGAGCGGTGTCAATTGCAATTTTGAGGCCTTCAAGTCGCAAATCCCCGGCAGAAGCCACCAAAAAATCTTCGTACTCTTTGGCAAGTTCGGGCCGTTCGGTGAAGCTTCCCTGGCCTCTGTCGGAAACTCCAGCTTCAATATTTGCGTTAAGCTGTGCCTCAGCGTCGTCGGGCAATTTGCCGCCCTGGGCGCTAAACACTTTGACACCGTTAAATTCGTACGTATTGTGGCTCGCAGTTATCATAACGCCCGCCACAAATTCGGGGTGCTCTGCAGTTAAGTACGCTAACCCTGGTGTTGGCACAATGTCTACAAACACCACCTGCACCCCAACCTGCTGGAGGCCCAGGGCTACTTGTTGCACCAAATGCTGGGAAGATTCCCGTGTGTCGCAGGCGATGACAATGTGCTCGCCTTCCTGGGCAAACTGTACGCCAACTGCTCGACCAATGCGCACTAACCCATCGTTATTCAGTGGGTATTCACCCGCAATCCCGCGTACGCCATCGGTGCCAAAAAGTTCTCGGCTCATAGCGTCTCGCTTTCGAGCACAGAATTCGGGGTAAATACTGCGGGCAAGCGAAACACGTTTAAACGATTTTGAAAAAAGAAATTCTTAAACGTCATTCATTATTCTCCATACATCTTTCACGCTTAGTAATTCTCCAGCGTAGAGGTGTCGCCCGTGGGCAAACCAAGCTCTTGAGCCTTCAAAACACGGCGCATAATTTTGCCCGAGCGGGTCTTTGGTAGGCGTTCAATAAAGTCTATTTCACGCGGGTAGGCGTGGCCTGCCAAATGCTCTTTGACGTGTTTTTTCAAAACTTCTTTGAGTTCGTCAGTTTGTTCTACGTCATCTTTTACGACCACAAAGGCCTTTATGATTTCGCCGCGAACGTCATCTGGCTTGCCGATAACGGCCGCCTCGATAACATCGGGGTATTCCACCAGCGCGCTTTCGACCTCAAACGGGCCGATTCGTTCGCCCGCCGTATTAATAACATCGTCTACGCGGCCAATAAACCAAAAGTAGCCATCGGTGTCCATAACTGCACTGTCGCCCGAAAGGTACCAATCGCCCACAAAATATGACTGAAACTTTTCTTCGTTGTTCCAAACAGTTTTCATCAGCGCCGAAACAGTTGAAGCCTTGAGCGCTAAATTACCCTGTTCGCCTGCGGGCAGCACATTGCCTGCATCGTCAATCACAGCGGCTTCAATACCTGGCAAAGGCTTACCCATCGAGCCAGGCTTGACATCGATGGCAGGCATGTTGGTAATAGAAATGCTGCCAAGTTCGGTCTGCCACCACGTGTCGTGGAAAGGCAGGCCAAAGGCTTCTAGTCCCCACCAAATGGCCTCTGGGTTAAGCGGTTCGCCCACACTACAGAGGTGGCGCAAACTGCTTAGGTCGTATGCTTTCGCATCTACCTCGGCGCCCATGAGCATACGAATAGCGGTTGGTGCCGAATACCAAATAGTAACTTTGTGATCTTGCAGAACTTTGTACCAGTTATCGGGGCTGAAGCGGCCTGCGTAGACCAGGCTGGTACCGCCAAGGCCCCAAACTGCCAATACGCCGTAGACCACACCTGTTACCCAACCGAGGTCGGCAGTGCACCAGTACACGTCATTGTCTTGAATGTCGAGTACATATTTGCCTGTTACGACCGCCTGCACTATGTCGTAGTGGCCGTGCACAATCCCTTTTGGTTTACCGGTTGTACCAGAGGTGTACAGCATGTAAGAATAATCGTTTTTGGCCATTTTGGCGCACTCAAACGCGTCAGAGGCGGCCGCCATGGCTGGACTCCAGTGGACTATGCCATCGCCCGCAGGCAATTCACCCTCGGCACCGCGCTCTACCAAAATTATTTTGGTGAGCTTCGGTAAACGGTCTTGAATGTTTTTAATACGCGGGTACAGCGTTGCGTCGGTCACGATGACACTGGCTTCGCTATCGCCCAGGCGATCAAGCAGTGCATCTTCCTGGAAGGCGGCAAACATAGTGCCGGCAATTGCGCCTAGCTTTAAAATGCCGAGGAATGCAATGTAGCGTTCTGGTGCAGATGGCAAAAACAAAAACACACGGTCACCCTTTTGTACTCCCTCGGTCTGCAGTACATTGGCAAACTTGTTGGTTAGCCCTTGCATGTCTTTGTAGGTGTACTTTTCGGTCGAGCCTTCTTCCTCAACAAAAAGCAGCGCTGTTTTGTTGGCTTTGGCCCCAGTAGCGTGGCGATCAACGCAGTTGTAGGCAATGTTTAGGTGGTCCTTGTCGAACATGTCGACCATTTCGGCGGCTTTTTCCCAGTTAAAAGCGGCTCGTGCGGCGTCGTAGTCAACCACATTGGGCTGAATGGCCATATTTGCAATGTCTTTCTTAATTACCTTCGGATGATCTGCCATGTTCCCCCTCTTTTTCCACCACGTTAGTTGCCTTAAGATCAGTTAAATGCGCTCAAAAAACTTGCAGCCATATCGCCCAGTGCTTCTACGCAGTAGCCGCCTTCTTGCACAACCAAAGTTGGCAAACCGAGCGTTTGAATTTGGCTGCCCATTTGAGCATAGCCAGGTACGGTTAGCTTAAAGCCACCAATTGGATCGTCTTTGTAGGTGTCGAAGCCGCAAGAAACAATCAGGTAATCAGGTGCGAATGTTTTGATGTCGTCAAGCGCGGTGGCGAGAGTTGCCTGGTAAGCAGTGTCGTCGGTACCGAGTGGCAGCGGATAGTTTTTGTTGTAGCCCTGGCCTTCGTGTGCGCCTGTTTCATGAGTAAAGCCAGTGCTGTAAGGATACATGTGGTTGGGGTCGGCGTGGATTGACACATACAACACATCGGCGCGTTCGTAAAAAGCCTGTTGTGTGCCGTTGCCGTGGTGAAAGTCGATGTCCAGTATCGCCACTTTTTTACCGTTTTGCGTCATGTAGTCAGCAGCGATAGCGGCGTTGTTGAAGTAGCAGTAGCCACCAAGTTTGTTGTGCTCGGCGTGGTGCCCCGGTGGCCGACAGAGCGCGTACACTGTTGGTTCACCAGCTAAAACTTTGTCTGCACCGGTAAGCGCGGCGTCAACAGCCTTGGTGGCAGCCGTAAAGGTGCCGTGCGTAATGGGGGCGTAGGTGTCGGTCATAAAGTACGAAGGGTACAAAACGCCATTCGCTGGTAACTTTTCGGCCCGATTTTTAATAAATTCAACGTATTCTTTTTGATGAACTTTTAGCGTGTGATCGAGCGGGTACGACCCTGGTTCAATGACCTCACCAAGGTTATCGCTCCGCAGTCGCGCAATTATGCTGTCTGCCCGGGCGGCTACCTCTGCATACGGTGCGTATTCGCCGTCGTAAATTTCTTGGGGAGGTTGATGTTGCTGGTGCGCGTCGGTGTATACAATAATCATGCGGGGTTATTAGTTTCCTCTTATAGTGTTACAAACTGCCTGGACCTGTTCAGTATTATACATCTCTGCAACAGTTTCATCCGACAAATACAAGACGCGGAAGTTACGAGGAGTTGGTGGTTCAACGCCGTCATCAATGTAGACATTGGCGCGGAGTACGTTCTGAATGCCCCGCAAGGCAACCATGCCCTTTTGAGCGGCGAGTAGAGCAAGATCATTCTTAGACTCAGTCATACGTACGCGGTGTGCTACGTTGTAGGCGCCACTTGTTTCGTTACATTCAGCATACACATGAGCTTCTGGTACGTCTCGTAACACCTGTGCATGAAGCGCAACGAGTGTGGCAGCCATTGGACTATGGCCCATGGTGCCAGATTTGCGCTTCCACTCGGTTGACTCTACAAACGAGATCTTTTCACCCTTTTCATCAACAAGGTCAAAGCGTTCAGCCATAGCTGCACCAACAATTTTGCCTTCGAGTTCTGTTGCGGAAAACCAAAGTGTTTTATCGGCAGGGTCAAGATGTTGTTCGCCAATCAGTCTTTCGGCCAGGGCGTTAATTTGATATTCTTCCCAACCGAAGGTGCCGCCCCAGAGGTTTAAAAGCTGACTTCGCCACTCAGGGGTGTCAATAATTAAGTCTCGAAACACAACACCGCTCTCTACTGCCTCACCAATAATGGCCGAGGGTGTCTTTTTTGGCGCAGTGCTTGTCAACGATTCTATGTCAGCAGTGTATTTGTCTGAATTGATAGGCACACTTGGACGACTCGTGTCATTTTGACCTGTCCAGACTAAAACTTTATCGTCACCAAACGTCATAACAGCCTCAACGCTTTTAGCATGTTTTGACTGCATAAGCTCATTTAGAACATTCGGTGTCGTAAGAAATCGTGCAATGCGGCGCGTTACAGCGTTTGGGGAGCCGTCGGAGTTGATTTTGTCTGCTACAGAGACTACCTTGTGCATTGCACTGTCGATTTCTGCTACATCGCAGACCATCTGACCAAGCGTAAGTGTTACCCTGTTATGGGCGCCCTCTCCTAAGGGGTCGATACGATGTTCAGGAATGCCGACTTCGCCGGTACTCGATACAATTGCGTCATGTAATTCGGCAGTTCGTGGAGTCATCATAATATTATAGCACTTATGGTTATATTAGTCAATATTCTTGTGTGGTTTGTCGCCTAGGCCGTTTGCAGCTTTTGTGACGAACATTTGCCTAGTTTGTCAGATAAGAACCTTCTAAACAACAAAGAGTGGCAACAAAATTATGACACCATGTACCTGGCGATCACTACTATCACGCCGAGCAGATACGTCTGACTATAAGTCCGAAGATTCTATGGCTGAACTATGCGGTTTAAGGCCTTGGGTAGGTTCATCTCTTAAAACCACATAGCCCGTAAAATACTTGCCAACATCGCGGCCAATTCTATGCTGCCGCGCCTGGTCGGCAAATTGCTCGGCCAGAGCTTTTTTGCCTACACCTTTCGCGTACATACCTGCAACGTGTCTATCCATTGCAGAGGTCAATTTGCCAACTTCTTCAAGTGCATCTTGCTTAACCTGCTCAGTCGAATAATCACAAACAACCTCCCATGCACGCTCTCGGGCGGCCATGGCAGATTGAGCATAACGTGCATTTTTACGTTTTCCGTACTTACCAGCCCAATTACGTCTTGCCATTATACAGCCCCACCTGTCAGTTTTGTGTAAAGAAGCGGGTGAGAATTTTGAATTTGTTCAAGCACTTCGGGACTCAAAAAATTAGCGTGTATCGAGCGAGCTGTGGCTAAAATGTTAAAGCGTTGTGTATGCCCAAGTAGCGTGAGGTACTGCGCCTCCTGTGGGTACCCTGCCGCAACAAAAGTACTGTGGAGCTGCAAAGCTGTGTCAAAACAATCATCGTAGGCGTCTGCGAGATCTGCCGATTCGACGTCAAGTGGGGTAGAGTAGCCGTGGCGAGGTGTTAACATTTGCATGCGTACCCGAGTATGTTCTGAGTTTATATATGGTAGTACATCGACAAAGGGTGCTAGGCTATCCCACTCGTACTGGGCGCAATCGAGTACTTTGCCGTTGGGGTAGCTTTGTAGGTAGTTTTGCAATATTTCTGCTTTTTGTTCATACGGCCAGTCCTGAACAGACAAAATGAGCGCACGCAGCGGTAGGTCAAGCGATTCGTAGAGTATGTAAGGTACAAGCTCTAGCTCATTCCGTGGTGCACTTTTAAAATACATGCCCAGATCGTTGGCTGCTAGGTTGGCAGGTATAGTTTTTAGATATGATTCATCGAAAATATGTTTTTCGGTTGTTCGAACAGCATCAAGTACCGTCTTGTCGGCCGTGGCAATCGGTAAAAGCGGCCTAAGTATAGCCTCGGCTCGACTGCTCGCCACCTCAAAAGAAGCTTTTTCGTTTTTTTCAAAATAAAGAGCTAGGCTTTTACTCATGGTTTGGTGCTTAGAAAGCAAAGTTTCGACTGCATCGCAGTAATCGCACTGTACATTGTCTGGTAGTGTGGGTGGGACGTAGTAGGCTTGGGTAGCTCGAGCTTCGTGTTGCGCTGCTTTGGTTTCGAGCACCTTGGCGGCAGGACTTTTAGTAATAAGTTCCGAAAGAGGCGATGGTTTCGATTCAAGTTCAGCCGACAAACCAAGCTCTACTGCCACATGGCGCCAAACCTCAAGAAATACCTGTTCGATTGGCCCTGTAGCATAGACAATCGGTAGACTGCGCTGCCTTGCTTCCCAGAGATACCCCGCACGAATTCGTTCCAACATGGCAGTGTCGAGGTTGTCGAACCGTTCGTTTTCGGCCCTTTTTCGGGCTCGTGCTTGCAGCTCGTCCACAGGCGCATCGAGCACAATGGTTAGGTCGGGCCACATATCACCAACGGCAAAGTTTATAATGTCGTTTAATTTTTGATACTCTTGTACATCACCGCGGCCGTAAAACTGAACGGCTAACGTTGTTAAGTAACTTCGGTCAACAATACAAATGATGCCCTCGTTACGCGCTACACGAATGACTTCAAGTGACTGGCTACGGGCTGCGTTGTACAGCAGCACCTCGGTGCGCGTGTTCATGGGGTACTGGGGGTCCTGGGTTATGCGGCGGATTTCGCGCGCTGTCATATCGTGCTCACCATCTGGCTCGTGCATTTTGCGAACAGCCTGACCACGCTGCTCAAGCTCACGCTCCAACATGTTGGCAATGGTCGACTTGCCGACACCTTGCGCACCTTCCAAAACAATATATTTGCCACGGCTCATAATTCACTGCTCATTATACCGCGCCACCGCGCTCACGCAACTATGACCTAAACATTCTCAAAACATGTACGGCCGCACGTTATTTGAGACTAGTTTTCGCGTCAGTCAACCTACTGAAAGTATGAAACTCGTGTTTGAGATGGTTGCAGTGGGTAGAGTATGGGTCGTAAATATGGGATACTAAGGAGCATGATTACATGTGTAGTGGCAATGGCTAAAGGTAATGTTATAGGTGCCCATAACACCCTGCCCTGGCGTATGCCAGCCGATTTACGGCATTTTAAGGCTTTAACGGTAGGTAAAACGGTTGTGATGGGTACCAAAACCTTTCATTCAATCATTGAATACCGCGGCGCGCCATTGCCGGACCGCCAATCGGTGGTGTTAACGCATAACAAGCAGTTTAGCTACCCGGGCGTTGAGGTACTATATGAGGTAGCTGACATACCGAAACTTCCAGGCGAAGTCTGCATAATTGGCGGCGCCCAAGTTTACAACGCCACTCTTCATTTGGTTAGCAAACTATACGTTACGGAAATTCACGCGGTCGTAGAGGGCGATGCATTTTTTCCTGAAATAAAGCCATTAGAATGGCGGGAAGTTTCGCGTCAACCCCACAAGGCCGACCAACATAACCCACACGATTACGATTTTGTTGCCTACGAAAGACGTGCATGAAGCTCACGGCCGAACAACTGGCTGAGGTTGCCCGCCACTATGGTGTGTCTGTCGATACTTCTTTGCCGCCCCAAAAAGGGTACCGCAACGTGTCGTATGCGTTCGAACACCGCCACCATTCAACGTGGTACAACTTTATTGTCTACAAATCAGAACCCGCTATGTACGAACGCATACAGCGTACCAATATGCTTGGTGAGGCTCTTCAGGCGGCCGAGGTACCAGCTCGTTGCGTGGCCGATGACCGAATTATGCTGCTGTGGAACGGCAATGTCGGTGCCTATGGTTCGTTGTACTACTACCTACGAGGCGAAACGATTGCCTGGGAGGCCTACACCATGAAGCATATTAAGCTGCTGGGTTGGGTACTAGCCGATGTACATGCGGCCTTTCGCACGGTTGATAAAACAGGATTCCCCACTGTAGTCGATGAATACAATGCCATTCTAAAGCGCATGGCCAGCTATTTTTCTCGACCAACTATTCAGCACGCCAGCCATATGAAATTAAACTTACGGCTCGACACGAGCACGCTAGATTATTTACAGGGCTTTTTACAGGCTTGTCGCACCCTGCCCGATCAACAAATACTACATATGGATATGGTACGCGGGAACGTACTCTTTGAGCCTGCCCATAAAAGCTCAAGGTATGCCATACAAACGGTGGCGTGTAGTGGCGTGCTGGACTTCGAAAAGGCGGCTGTGGGGCATGTGCTGTTTGACCTTGCGCGTAGTCTTGCCTTTTTGCTTGTTGACTGTAGCCGCAAGTCCGAGCGACAAATTCGGTCTTATTTTCTTCATTCCGGCTACGCTAAACGAGGCGGCGCCAAGATAAAAGCCACCTCTGTTACAAGCCAAAACGGCACGAACTACGATGTGCTTGAAGCCGCCACTAATCTTTTTCTTATGTACGATTTCTACAAGTTCCTCCGTGACAACCCGTACGAATCACTTGCGCAAAACTATCATTTTGTTCGGACCCGAAATATATTGCTTGCCAAAAATTTGCTACACTATATATAAATACTTGGAGGGTAATGAGGTATGGCAAGTTCGTGGAAAAAACGGCTGATTTCGCAGAGCGATTTACTGGTGCTTGGTGAAAAACTCCGTGCGGGCGGAAAAAAGGTGGTCTTTACGGCTGGCTCGTGGGATCTTATACATGCTGGCCAGTGTCGTTACCTAGAAAAAGCCCGTGAGCACGGTGACGTGTTGGTAGTAGGCGTCAGTAGCAATGCCGCTATTAAACGCGTTAAGGGTGCCAATAAACCCATTCTAGACGAAAAAATTCGTGCCGAAATGCTTACCTATTTGCGATCGGTCGATTTTGTAACGGTGTTGCCAGAACCAAGCTGTGTGCCCTCTATCGGCCTACTAAAACCAGATGTTTACATTACTGTTAAAGAAGAATGGACCAGCAACTATCTTGAGTCGAAAGAATATCAAACGGTGCAAAGTTATGGTGGCGAAATGCTTGTGATTGACAGGCAGTCAACCAGTGTTTCAACAACTCAAATTCTGCAACGAGCAATTGGTGGCCACTTAAGCGATGTGCTAAAAGATTTTATGGTCTACCGCAAAGACCCCATTAAGGAAAAATAATGCAGCTTACCCCTGATCAACTGGCGCAAGAAGAAGCCTTTCGCACAGCCCGTACTACAGGCGCCTATGACACCATTTGGAAAACGGTGGGACGCTGCGTATTTTGCGACCACGACAGCGATCGTCCCGAGCATGAAGTGTACGCCGAAAATGGGGTGTATATGACAGTACCCGCCTACGCTTATGTAGATGGCCACCTGCTGGTTATACCCCGGCGCCATGTGCGTTCGGTTAAAGAACTTACCTCGGCCGAGTGGGAAACCATGCGTAAAATGTTTTACCTTGCAAAAAAAATGATCCGTGATGTGCACGGTATAAAAGGTATGCAAATTGTGCAAAAAGACGGCGCCAATGCTCAAAGCACAGTAGAGCACCTGCATTTTCACTGCATTCCATTTGACTCGCCCGACCTAAGTGTTTGGAACTACCGCGAACTAGCCGACACGCCCTACGCAAACGCCGAAAGGTACCGTTCGAACAACGAAAAGCTTTATAAATTAGCCGAACGCTACGAGAAAAAGTACCAGTAGCATGAGTGTGTATCAAGACTTACTGTTGTCTCTTAAAAAGCTCGCCAAAACATCGCAGGCACAGCTTGGCGGCGTAGCTTGCTTTATTGTAAAAAACGGTGCGATTGTGTCGAGCGGCATTAATCACAACCCCACTGGCGAACCTATGGAACACTTGGTTAACGGCAAGCTAGTTTCACGGCCAAAAATTGTTCATGCAGAGGTAGCGGCCATTAATGCTGCCGCCAAAAACTTGGTTGACATAACAAATGCCACGCTGCTTGTCACTATGTCGCCGTGCTTACAGTGCGCTCATACCATCGCCCAAACCAAGGTGCTGGAGGTGCTATATATGTACGAATGGTGGGACAAAGCTGCACTTAATGTTTTGTCGGCAGCCGGTATAAAAACGCAAAAAATACAGGAGAAATCATGAAGAAGCATCCCGAATACCAGTACCTTGAACTTATGCAGCGCATTATTACAGAAGGTAAAACCAAGCCAACCCGCGGCATTCATCCTATAAAAGGTATTTTTGGGACACAAATTCGGTTCGATATGCGCTATGGTTTTCCACTACTCACGACAAAAAAAATGCCTTTTAAAATATTACTTCACGAACTGCTATGGTTTATTTCGGGGTCTTCTGAGGTTGGCTATCTGCACGAGCATAAAATTCACTACTGGGATGGTTTTTTGCATGAGGGCAAGACTGACCTTGGCCGTGTGTACGGCGTGCAGTGGCGGCACTGGCAGCGACCAGATGGTACAGAGTTTGACCAGCTTCAATGGGCGATTGACGAAATTAAAAATAACCCACATTCCAAGGGAATAATCGTAAATGCCTGGAACGCAGGTGAACTAAACGAAATGCGTCTGCCGCCCTGCCATACGATGTTTCAGTTCGATGTTACAAAGGGCAAACTGCGGCTGCAACTATACCAGCGTAGTTGGGATGTGTTTTTGGGCGCACCTTTTAATATTGCTCAGTACGCTATGCTACTCGCTATGGTTGCGCACCTTACGGGCTATGAGGCCCGCGAACTAATTATTACGGCGGGCAATGCACACTTGTACAAAAACCACATAGAGGCTGCCCAGGAGCAGCTTGGGCGTACCCCTTACCCTTTCCCTCGACTTAAAATTGTTGGCGACCCCCAGACTATCGATGATTTTACCGAGGAGAACTTTGTGCTCGAAGGGTACCAGTCGCATCCGCATATTAAAACAGATTTAGTTATAGTCTAGAGCATACACAAGGAGGTCATGTGGTAAAAATACATAACATAAGCGAACAAGGTGGCAGTATTCTCGAATGCATCACCGACCTGCGCGACACGGCCAAACATGGCCCGCGCGAACAGTTTCGAAACATTATGCAGCGCGTTGGTTTTTTGCTAGCCAGCGAGCTCAGCAAAACATTTACCTACAGCGAAATAACGGTCGAAACACCGCTGGCCAAAGCTACCGGCTACCGTTTGACCGAGCAGCCCGTGGTGGGTACCATACTAAGGGCAGGACTGCCGCTGTATAACGGGGTTATGGAAATATTCCCCGAGGCAGATAACGCCTTTCTAGCCGCCTACCGCAAGCACGATACCAGCGGTTCGTTTACTATTCAAACAAATTATTGCACCTGCCCCGACCTAACGGGCCGCGTGCTTGTTTTGGTTGACCCTATGTTGGCAACAGGCAGCTCTTTGTTAGATGGGCTCGATACGTTACTACACGAAGGCGGTAAACCGGCCGAAGTGCACGTAATAGCTGCCATTGCCGCTCAAGAAGGTGCCATACATGTGCAAGAGGGTTTGCAAAGTCGAGGCTTTACACAGGCTTCGGTGTGGTGCGCCGCCATAGACCCAACACTAAACGCTCAAAAATACATTGTGCCTGGCCTAGGTGACGCCGGCGACCTAGCCTTTGGCGAAAAGAAACAATCGTAAAAACAATAAAATGGTAACTGCTCACTACCCTTGCCCCATCAGGGGCTTTCGACTATCCTGTAGGATAGGACGAATCAAGACAAACACCTATGGCTAACAAAAGAGTATCAAATGAAGTCATTGCCGCTCGTATGGCCG
>JBATSO010000012.1:0-7285 GCA_049293335.1 Saccharimonadales bacterium (SeqCode) | reverse complement strand
GACGCAACCTTGCGTCAGGGTCCGTCCTTGACGCAAGTTCTTCGCGCGCTCGGAGGGCGGCGTCTAGCTGGCCTTTGCCGCCATCTATCAGGAAGAGGTCGGGTTTGCCCCAAGCCTTAAGGTTTTTTTCGCTCAGGCGGCGGGTGATGGTTTCGTGCATATTGGCAAAGTCGTCGTTGCGCTGCTGGGTCATTTTAAACTTGCGGTATTCACCTTTGTCGCTCACACCGTTGGTAAACACGACCATACTAGCAACCACATTTGTGCCCTGCATGTGTGAAATATCGTAGCCCTCAATACGGCGGGGGAACTTTTCGAGACCGAGTAAGTCCACAAGCTCGCCGAGCGCATGGTCTTTCGAAATGTCCATAAATTCTTTGTCGCTAAATATTACTTGTTTGCCGAGGTTTTGGAGAGCCGTCAGTTGGTTGCGCAGTTTCGCCGCCAGTTCAAAATTTTGCAGTTTGGCAGCCTGCTTCATTTCTTTTTCGACCTCACGAATTATGCGGTCTCGCTTGCCTTCTATGACGGCAATGAGTTTTCGTAAATTAGCCCGATAATCTTGTAGGTTCGTCTTGCCCTCTTCTAACCCCGGGTCGAGCCCCAAGTGGTAATACAAACTAACTCTTTTTTGGCCCGTTGGCTTTTTGTAGGCAAACGGGAAGATTCGCCGCAGCAATTTTAAAGCCTGTCGTACGCCAGTGGCCGAAAAGTACGGCCCAAAGTAGCGCGCACCGTCATCGAGCGGCCGCCGCGTGGTGCTTACCGTGGGATAGTCGCTGTCGATATCTATGCGAATATAGCTCATCGCCTTGTCGTCGCGCAGCAAAATATTGTAGCGCGGCATGTAGCGGCGAATCATCTCGGCCTCGAGAAACAGCGCCTCTAGCTCGCTTTCTACCTCCATCCAATCGGTGTCGGCTATCTCGGCCACGAGCGCCTCTGTTTTGGGGTCGCGCCCCCGTGATTTCTGGAAATACTGCCTTACCCTGTTCCGTAGCACCGCCGCCTTCCCCACATAAATAATCTCCCCCGAAGCCGACTTATGAAAATACACCCCCGGCGTCTTGGGCAACTGCTGCAGTTTTTGCTGAATATCGACTGTATTGTTCAGTTTAGATTATTGCTCCTGCCGGCAAACCCCTACCCCTTGATACCAGCTTTTTAACATATCTACTTTAGTAGAAATTGATAGAGGAACATAGTCTGTATTGAAACGTATGCACATGACGTGAACGTATAAATACTATGTTCCACATACAACTACGACTAAGTTGATAGGGGGCTTGCGTAATTATAGCATGAAGAGTAAGGTAAGTTTATGATTCACTTAATGTTAAAATGGTAACTAAAAATTAACATAGATAGGGGTAGGTCATGTACAGCAATTTTACAAACATCTATAGTCTCAGTAAAACACTGCGGTTTGAGCTAAAGCCAACAGAGACCACGCTCCAGCTTATGGCGCAAAATGGCGATGTTGCCACCGACAAAGACCGCCACGAAGCTTTCATACTCGCCAAACGTATGCTCGATGTCGTCCACCAACAGTTTATCACCGAAAGTCTGCAACATCTTACGTTGGACGCCACAGAACTGCAAAAATACATAGATCTCGCAACCGCCAAACAGTATGACAAAAAACAAACCGAGGCGGCCCTCAAACCAATCCTCGCTCGTTTTAGTCAGGCTTACAGCCAAGCCAACGCTATTTGGCAGGAACGCTACGACTACAAAAAACCATTTTTGACAACAAACGTCACCCAACTCCAGCTCCTCGACACATTTCGGGCACAGATTGCCGCAAAGCTCGACTTAGAAGATGCCCTTGTCGACGAAACCATAGAGAAGTTTCACAAATTTGCCACGTACTTTGAAGGTTACCGCCAAAACCGCCTAAACATGTACAGTACCGATGGCAAAACAACCGAGGTGGCCAACCGCACCATTGCCCAAAACCTCATTACCTACTACAAAAACCTACACTGTGCTCTGACTGTGTATAACGAACCAGACGCACTTTACGCGCTGCCAGGCGATACAGCCCAATTATTTTCTCTGGGAAACTACAGCGACTTTGTCAGCCAAGATGGCATAGACACATACAACGCTCGTATTGGCGCGCTAAACAGCGCCATCAACGAGGCTCGGCAACAGCACGCGAGTGATAAGACCGCCAAAAAGCGTTTGCCTCTCTTCAGAACACTTTTCAAACAAATCTTGGGCGACGGCACAAAGGCTGAGTCTTATCAAACCATCAAAACTACCGAAGAGTACGAAGCACTCATCGTAACCCTACAGTCAGAGCTGCCACAATACTTTAAACTGCTGCACGCACATGCCGCGGCGCACGTGGAAAACCCTGCTAACCCCGAGGCAGTATTTATCACCAAAAAAGCCGTCAACACCATACTGGCAAAACACATAGACGCCGAGAGTCGTACGTCTGTGCGAGAAGCTCTGCCCGAGCGGTTCCGTACAAAACCACGCGGGATGTCAGAGGAAGAAGCCGTCACGGCGAACTTTGTGTCGCTCGCAGAGTTTTTTGCAGCCATAGACGCAGCACAGCAGAACTTGGCTGAAGGCACTGTACTGAAAGATAGATCGGTGTCATCAGAAAATGTGTCCGCTACCGTTTGGGCAAAATTCTGCGAAGATCTGCGGGCGGTATTCGATGCAGCCGAGACAGCACTCAAAGCCTTTGTAGAAGTTGATAGGCCGAGCACCAAGCCAGCCCGCGAAGTCATAAAACTCGCACTCGACAACTTCAATGACCTCTACCGCATGTACACGTACTTCGAACTGCGCTACCGCCACGAACCAGTCACGCTACTCGACGGCGACGAAGGGTTTTACGGCATATTCCAAGACACTGGCGAACAAGCCGACTTGTTTGACATAGAACGCGACAAACGCTTTTCACACTCCTACGACCTGATCCGCAACTGGCTCACCAAAAAACCGTACAGCCTCGACAAATGGAAACTGAACTTCGACTGCGCACAGCTACTCAGCGGGTGGGACGTAAACAAAGAGCCAGAAAAACATGGTGCTCTTCTCTTTCGTGGCAACGAATACTATCTCACCATTTTGACCAACCAGGGTAAAAACGCTCTCGACCGGGGCAAAAATCCCAAGCTGTATGAAGCCGATTCGCATGAGTGGCAAAAAATGGAGTACAAGCTCCTCCCTGGCCCAAACAAAATGTTACCCAAGGTGCTGTTTTCGAAAAAATATCGCTTGGAACATGGCATCCCCGCCGAAATTGACCGTTTATACAAGGCAGGTACATTTAAAAAGGGTGTTGCTTTTTCGCTCGATGACCTACATCGTCTGATAGATTTCTACAAATCGGCCATCCCAACATACCCCGGCTGGTCTATGTATGAGTTCGCTTTCCGCCCGACCGACAAGTACCAAAGTATAGACGAGTTCTATCACGAGGTAGAGCTGGGCGGGTACAAACTCGACCGCGTGGCCATTAATCACGCCGAGCTGATGGCGTTAGAAGCAAATGGTGCACTATATCTTTTTAGAATAACTAACAAAGATTTGGCACATGAACGCTCGAGTGCAGCAGATCTACATACCTTATATTTTAAGCAGGCTTTCACGCAAGGAAGTTCTGTCAAGCTCAATGGTGAAGCAGAAATATTTTTCAGACCAAAAAGCTACCAGCAGCCGACCCTGCCCGCCTCGGCAGAACCAAAAGACATTACCAAGCACCGACGATTCGCGGAAGATAAGTTTTTCTTCCATGTGCCACTTACGCTCAACTACCAGGTAAAGTCACTCGGCAACTCAGCCTACAACCAACATGTTATGGAACGGGTAAAAACCTTGGGCATAAAAACCGTAATAGGGATTGACCGTGGAGAAAAAGAACTCGGCTACATAACTGTATGTGACATCGACGGCAAGCTGCTACAGCCACCGATAAGTCTCAACACCATTATGAACGAGTCAAATCCGGTTAAATATTATGACCTACTCAAGAAACGAGAAGGTGAACGTCAAGAAAACCGACAAAACTGGCAGGCAGTAGAGCAAATAAAATCCCTAAAAGACGGGTACGTCGGGCACTGCGTAAAACTCATTACCGACCTCGCTATCAAACACAAAGCCATCATTGTTTTAGAAAACTTGAATGTAGGCTTCAAACAAGGCCGCTCGCGTATAGAGCGAAGCGTGTATAACCAGCTAGAGCAAGCCCTCCTCAAAAAACTACAGTATGTTGTCATGAAAAACACACCCTCGGGGCAACCTTTTAGTACCGAGTATGCCGTACAGCTGACGCCGCCAGATATTTCGCCACAGGCCACGGGCAACCAAATGGGCTGGGTATTTTTCGTAGACCCAAGCTATACCTCAGCGATAGACCCGGCTACAGGCTACCGTCAACACGTGCGCTTGGGCGATGAAATAAAGGTGGCAAATTTCGCGCAGTTCGTGCAAGATGCGTTTGATGACATCAGCTATGATGGCAAGCGCCTAACATTTCGTTTCAACTGGCGTACGCTAGCAACCGCCCAAAATAAGCTTAAAAAACCCGATGCACGCACCCAAAAAGTGTCAGAGGTGCAGGATAAGCTATGGACCATTCATGCCAATGTCCCCCGTACTGTCTACTATCGAGACAAAGATAATCAATCACAGAACAAAGTCGTCAACATACAAGAAAAACTGCTTGAACTGTTGCACTCTAAAAACATTCCTCTACAAGGCGACATTCTACAGAACATAGCCCAAGCCAAACTTGATGCCCCATTTGTCAAAGAGTTTGTATGGTGTTTCAACCAACTCAACCGCCTGCGCAACACTATAGACGAACAAGATACCATTATTTCCCCTGCCATCTGCAAAGCCTACCCACATGGGTTTGACAGCCGCAAAGACACGGTGCAGGGCTACGCGTGGAATGGCGATGCAAACGGCGCATACCACATCGGTCGCAAGGGCACGATACTACTCAAAAAACTGCACCAGGCCGAAACCATCAAAGACTTCAAAGCCGTTGTAAAACGCGCAGAATACGACCAGCTCGTCACTGGCGAGTAGCCTCATGGAACCCTTCATTGCTATCTCGACCATAAACGACTTTTTGTTCTGTCCGCGGTCGCTCTACATGCACCAGGCGGCGGGCGACATTGCCCCCACAAGCTACCAGGCAGCACCGCAAGTACGGGGCAAAGCCATGCACGAAGCCATAGACACCGGCCGCTATAGCCACCGCAAAACTGTCCTGCAAGGCACGCCCATCTTCAGCGAGAAGCTGCAAATCCAAGGCAAACTCGACACATTCGACACTGCTACCGGCGAGCTGATTGAGCGCAAAGCGCACCTGACGCAGGTCTACGAAGGCTACATGTGGCAGCTCTACGCCGAATATTTTTGCCTACGGGAAATGGGCTACGACCCAACAAGTCTCGCTTTCTACAGCACGCAAGACAACAAAAAACACCCTGTACGCTTGCCTACCGAAGCTGACAAAACCCAACTGAAACGAATCATACAAGACATGCAGACCTACAATGCCGAAAAACTTCTCGCCCACCACTGCCCTCGCTGCAACCACAACATATACGCCCCGCTGGGGTGGTAAAGGAGGTACCCATGCTCACCCGCCCTGAGCTAGAAAGTAAACAACTGCTCACCATCTGCGTCGAGCCAGGCAAACATTCGCATCTAAAGCTCAAAAACAAAAACATCGTCTACATGAAAGACGGCGAGCTAGTAAATCAGTGTAGTCTCACTCGTCTACTACACCTCATGATCGTCGGAGACGCTGGCCTAACCACAAACCTCATCCGCGAGTTACACGAACAAGGCGTCACCGTTAGCCTACTCAAACCGAATCTCGCGCCCTACGCCTACTTTGGATTTGAAACGCAGGCAAACTTCGTCCTGCGTAGCCGGCAGTACCTGGTGCCTGACGAAGACAACCTGGCGATAGCGCGCGAGATTGTCTGTGACAAAATCCATAACCAGGCAGTTTTGCTGCGGCGTATACAGGCAGACGACACAATCCTGTGTGCATACGAGCGGGCAGCGAGCATGGCTGCGAGCGCGAAAGAACTACTGGGTATAGAAGGCAGCGCCAGTAAAGCGTTTTTCCGCGCCTACTATGAGCCATATGGTTGGGTTCGCCGCAGCCCTCGTACCAAAGAAGACCCGGTAAATTTCCTACTCGACATTGGCTACACGGTACTTTTCAACATGGTTGATGCCATCTGCCGACATTTTGGTTTGGATACATACAAAGGCGTGTACCATACACAGTTTTTTGCGCGGCGCAGCTTGGTCTGCGACCTCATGGAGCCGTTTCGCTGCCTGATAGATAACCGCACACGGACGGCATTGGGGCTCAAAATCTTCACCGCAGACATGTTCAAAACAGGAAAATACGGCGTGTATACGGAGTGGAAACATAGCGCCAAAATTACCCAAACCTACGCTGTCGAAATCATGGAACATAGGCAGACAATTCTTGCCTATATACAAGCCTTTTACCGCCACACCATGGATCCCGCAAACGACCTCGCGCACTTTCGCCTAAAACGATAAGGACTACTCATGCTTATCATCACCTATGACATCAGCGACACCAAACTCCGAACCAAGTTTAGTAAAATGATTTTAAAATATGGCCGCCGCCTGCAATACAGCGTGTATGAACTCAACAACTCGCAGCGCGCCCTCAACAACGTAACCATAGAAATACGCCACCGTTTCCAGCCGCGGTTTGGCCCGAGCGACTCGGTGATGATAATACCCATATGCAAGTCAGACGAAGCAAAAATATTTCGTATGGGCTATGCTGTACACGAGGAACAATCGGTGATAGTATTTTAAGTAACTGGTTGGCTTTGCTTGTCCTCCTCACCGCCAAGACCCTTAAAAATTTAGCTTCCAATGCATGCCTCGCTGAGAGGTATGAAACATTGGTAGAAGTTGTACTATGAATTAACACCACTGCCTGCGGAGCGCTCGTCTTTGAACGCATGCACTCCGCGGCAGAGGATTTTACAAAACCGAAGTCTCAACATTCACTGTTACAGAGGTAGCTTGCGTCTCCAATACGCCAGCATAACACTCCGGTAACAGATATGCACAATGACAAAAACAGTCTAATTCGTCCATCAATTTCTACTAACGTAGATAGGTAGTAGTTGCGTCACTGGTTGAAGTCTAATTCGTCCATCAATTTCTACTAACGTAGATGTATTACTACGACAGGAGACTGGAAACAGTCTAATTCGTCCATCAATTTCTACTAACGTAGATT
>JBATSO010000011.1:0-3293 GCA_049293335.1 Saccharimonadales bacterium (SeqCode) | reverse complement strand
GGCTCATACTTCTAGATTACGATGGCACGCTCCAGCCCATCGTAAAAAACCCCCAGGACGCAAAGCCTTCACCACAAACACTAGCAATGCTAAAACGCCTCGGCAGCGACAAACGCACTGAAGTCGTAATTATAAGCGGTCGCGACCGCAAAACTTTAGAAACATGGGTAGGTAAAACTCCTGTTACGTTAGTTGCAGAGCACGGCGCATTTATTCGGCGATACGGCAACAAAAATTGGCATAAAACTCACTTCACTAGTCCAAAATGGAAAAATAAGGTGAGAGAACTCTTTCATGAATACCAAGCTATCACCCCTGGGGCGATGGTTGAGGAAAAAGATTGGGCAATCGTGTGGCACTACCGCAATGCTTCACCTTTTTTGGCACAAAAACACTTAGTTATGCTCCGTAAACTACTTAAACCAATTGCCAAGCAAGATAATCTACACATTAAAGATGGCAAGAAAGTTATTGAGGTTAATCACCTTGACATAAGTAAAGGGCACGTTACTCAAGAGTGGCTATTAAGCGACCACGACTTTATCATGGCCATTGGCGACGATACTACCGACGAAGATATGTTCAAAATTTTACCGCCAGAGTCATATAGCATAAAAGTTGGTCGAGGCTTAAGCGCCGCCAACTACCGCCTGCCCGACCCCGCCGCCGTCCACACCCTACTCCGCAAGCTGTAGTTTTTGAAAAGTCTTCAAAAGCTTTTTATAGAATGTAGCAGTATTACCGTTTCCTACCAATGCTTGAGCTATAGCGTAACAGTATTCATATTCCTGCACTGTGGCGCAAAATGTAATTACATCGCCCTGAGCCCTGTGTACATCCACCAGAAATAAGCCACTCCCTACTACATACGATATTTCTGCTCCCACACTGACTTGCCTAAGCAGCGTAGCGTAACATGATAGAGTAAAAATCGGCACAACAAGTTATTGCAACGAGTATAAGCCTACCTATTTGACAGTAAACTGCTGTTTCCAGCCGTTGAGATTATTGGCTATCGCAGGATGCCTTTGGGTGACCACAAAATAGCTTGCGTCTATAGCAGCATTCACTGCTTTACGTTGTTCTGGGTTGATGCCACGTAGTAATGTTTTTAGTTCTTCGGGATTATTGAGTGAAATATCGACAACCGTTGCCATGAGTTCGTGAGCATTATCACGTGAGTGCCCCAGATACTCTTTTGTCCAAGATTCAGTACGAGCAAACGAAGACTCGTTAAGCCGCTCGAAGAGAGAGCGCTTATGAATAACGTCCACCCACTCATTCAGTAGCTTGTCGAAATCCGCATCATATTTGTCTCCGTCGGAAGATGCGGTTGAACTTGCGGATGCCGTGTTTGAGTTTTGCGGTAATGTGCCACCAAACGATTTCTTTATTAGCTTGTACGTTGCGTTAGGATCTTTGACTTCTGCCTCGTATCCAATATCCACCAACAGATCAGCGAAATTTGCATCGTTACAATTCGTCCATTCAATATCTCTTTCCGTTACAATCGAAGATGCCATAATATCGTCCATAACTTCAGCAAGTGTGTTGCTGTCTACTATCTCTTTCAGCTTTAAGAAAACAGCTTTTGCATCACCGTCAGTTTTATCAATGAGTCGTTGCAACGCGCCAGAATCAAGGCGAAGCGCCTGCTGATATTGCTTATATGTTTCGTCCGACAGCATCTTACACGCATTCTTGACCAAGCCAGCTTCTTCTTTGCTAATTGCTACCTCTCCAAACGCAGCGTTAACCATAGCGTGAGTTACTTCATGTACCAAACCTTGTCGCAGCTGCTCTTCACTCAGCGGATCCTTACCCGCTAGTAGCATGTGCACTTCCTTCTCATTGCCAGTAAAGTATGGATCGTATTCTTTCCCAATCATGAAGCGAATACTCACCAAATCGCCAGCAGCAAAAGCATTCGTCATAAGCGGAGTAACATCGCTGACAATACGCTGTAGTTGTGCTATTGACTCAGGGCTAACATTACTCCCATCCTCAAAGTGTAGGGTAACTTTGCCGTCTTTTACGTACACTTCTGCAAACTGATGTAGTGGCTTGGCTTCTTTTTCGCCAGCTGCATAGTAAGCCTTTGGGCCAACAACCTTCTTTAGGTCTATATTTTTCGCAGGATTCTCTAGTGGCGGCAATGTCACCGTGCCAGGAGGGCTGGCTATGGCGTTATGTGTAACGATTGCTTCACGCACTGCCGCGTCCACTAGCCTCCCGGATTCAATACGTTGCTTCTCTTCATTTGCGCCCGTGTAATACTCATCACTTGCTTTGTCAGCAACACCCCTAGCGGCATCACCGCGCTTTGTCAACTCATCATAGTACTTCCAACTTAATTTGCCTGAAAGTGGAGTATTTGCGTAAGTAGTTGCTTTTTTCTTGAGTTCAGGGTTGCGAATATCAGCGATATCATCAAGTATAGATTTAGGGTCATAGTACCCGTGTATGACTGCTCCAGAAACATCAAGGTCATCAAGTACATCTGAGTACTGCGCCGACAATCCCGGCTCAACTGTCTCGAGTATCTCTCGCGCCTCATCTTGTTCCATGTCGTTGAAACTTACCTCGTCAAGCACTTTTTTCGTGGCAGCAGCTTTAAAAATCGAAGTGTAGGATTGCCGTACTTTAGGGTCCATAATCTGATTTGCGGCATTCTTTAAGGTAATCGGGTCGACGGAGAACTTTACGTTTAGCACTGGAAATGGTGCCGTTTTCACGGCGCGACGAAACTGTATAGTAGATTGCAGCGCAGTCGAACCAATGGTTAGTGTGGATGACTTTTTTTCAAGTTCATCAAGGTTTGCTCCACCTCTTACCGCTTCACTTCGTAGAGCCTGTACTTTGGCTATCGCGTTCGCGATGTCATCAGTAGGAGCTTCGGCACCCCCATGAACAGCAACCACCCCACCCGGTGGTCTGTTGCTTTCTGCAACCGCCGAAGAATGCTCACTACAACCGCTAAGCATAATTCCAAGGCCTGCCGCAGCCACCAAGGCTCGTACTGGTAGCGGAACTGATGGATGAGCTGGATGTATCTGTTCTGTCATATTTTAGTCCATATTTTAGTGAATATTTTATTTTTGATTTAACAAAAACATAATAGCACACTTATGACTATAAGTCAACTACCTGACATTCTTCGCATACATGGGTGCCGCGGGCGGCGACGCGGGTTTTGGTGATGGTGGTGCCGCAGCGGGGGCATGGTTGGTCTTCGCGGCGAAAGACATTTGCGAAGCTAAGATAGCTGCCTTTTTTGCCTTCGGCATCCACAT
>JBATSO010000010.1:0-12424 GCA_049293335.1 Saccharimonadales bacterium (SeqCode) | reverse complement strand
TGGATGACCTTACATAGTGAGTGTTATGTGAAGCTGGGGTTATCTACGAACCAGATGTAGTGGTGTCTGTCAGGGTCGGGATGGTAGGAGGTTGAGTAGCTCCAGTGTCGCCATTATCTGAATATCCAATTGTACCACCGTTTGCGTTTTGGTCTGGGCTCAAGTTGGGGGTGTCTGTGGGGGTAGCACCACTTTGGTCGACAGAGGTGTCTGGGGTGTCGATATTGCTACCGATACCACCAGCGTTGGTATCGCTTGTACTGCTGCTATCATCTTGCTGCGCACCAGCAGGGATAGGAGTGTCAGAATCGTCGTCATCAGCCCCGCTCCAGTGATGGCCACCACCGTGATGACCATCACCATGATGGTCGTGCCCACGACCGCGACCATGGTGACCGTCATGATCATGCCCATGATGATGACCATGGTGACCGGTTGCGCCAGCATCACCTTCTGGAGAATCGTCATCGGAATCAGCTGAGCCACCGAGCGTAGGTGTGTCGTTATCTGTCGAGCTACCGGCCGCAGTTAGGGTGTCGGGCTCGTCCGTTGTATCTGTTGTGGTAGGCTGGTCGACGTTGCTGGTAGTAGTTGTACTTTGGGCTACAGAGGGTGATGTATCAGTTTCGTCGGTTGTTTCATTGCTGTCGTTGCTAGTACTGCTTCCGTCGCTCGGCGTAGCTGTGGAATCATCGCTAGAACTAGTAGCGCCAGCATCGGTGGCATCGTTATTGGTTTCGTCGTTTGTGTTGTCGCTATTTTCATCGCTGCCGTCAATAACAGCACTGTCGTTGCTGCTGTCATTAACAACTTCAGGGCTATCGACGCTGCCGCCTGGTATAGAAATGACCTGACCAACTGTTATGAAGTTTGGATTAGCAATACCATTGTAGCTGGCAAGCTCTTGTACACTTACGCCATTGGCAGCAGCTATGTTTCCTAGAGTATCACCAGGCTTAACAGTATAGTCGTTGCCTACGCCAACCGGTTCTGGGGGCGGTGCCGCCTTCCAATCTGTCTTAGGAAGACCCTGAGGGCTAGTGGCATTCCTTTGTACCTCGCGCTTATAAGCTAACAATTCAGCGGCATCAGTGGTATCATCGTCCATAGGAAGACCCTGAGGGCTAGTGGCATTACTTTGTACCTCGTGCTTATAAGCTAACAATTCAGCGGCATCAGTGGTATCATCGTTCATAGACATAATATAAAGCTCCTTATTTGATTTTAAGTGCATTTGTATACAAAAATAGTATATCTACCAACAATTCGTTTGACAAGTAAATGTATCTAAGACAGCCTGTTACGGAGCGGGGTATACCTAATGTTGCTGTGGAACTAATCCGATTGAAGCAGTTGTTGATGCTAGAACCTTAATAGCTGGTGAAGCGTGTACTTTAGGTACGCAGCAAGCGAGGACGGTCGATTAAAAGGCAACCTTGGCTTTTAGCGAGTTCTTTGGCCGGGGTAGAGAAAAAACTATTCGTTACTACCATGGCGCGGTCACAGTTGTATTTTTTAAGTGCCACCACAACTTGCCGCACCGCTTCAATGCCGACAAGACGACGATAGTGTTTGACCTGTATGCCCCATGTTATGCCGTCCTTCTTTGCGATAATGTCGACCCCAAGATCGTAGTGTTCAGTGAGTTCAACATGACTATAACCTTGATTTTTTAGCCAGCTTGCAACGTAGTACTCAAACTCGGCCCACGTCATAGTATCGACTGGTTTTTGTGAACGAACAACTTGTCGTAGGCGACGAAGTTGGATAGTTTGCCTGGCTAGTTGAGCTATTTCCGTTATTTCTGAAATAACAATGTATATAACGGTACCGAGCAGCAGGCAAAGCATTAAAAGGTTGGTAATAATTGCATCTGAAAAGTGTTGCCAACGCAGAAACAGTACCAAACCAAGAGTAAAAACCAAAAGAATGTCGCGAACTGTTCGACTGCGGCGCCGTTTCATTAAGCATAAGTATATACCTTGCGCAGCAAATCGCGGGTACAAAGTGGTTAAGGATATCCCAAGGGGTTGCATGGTTGATGCATAAGCAGTTACACTGTAAGTCTATGAAAACACCGACCCCACGTATTACACCGCTGCGCGACTACAAGCGAACCAAAATAATTGCAACAATTGGGCCCGCTACCAACAGCTACGAGGCCATAAAAGAGCTAATTGAAAGCGGCGCAAATGGGCTACGGCTAAACTTTAGTCATGGTGACTACGAAGAGCGTACCACGCAAATTGGCTGGATCCGTCAGGCTAGTAAGGAGCTACGTAAACCAGTTGCAATCATTCAGGATTTGCAAGGGCCAAAAATTCGTTTGGGTGTGTTCGAAGGTGAAATACGCGTTGAGGCGGGCCAGACTTTGCAGCTTGCCTACGATGCGGAGTGGCCTGCAAGTGGCAAAATCCCCACACAATACGATTTGAGTAAAAAGGTAAAGCGCGGTGAACGGCTATATATATTTGACGGAAAAGTCCGCACCACCGTTACGAACGTGAAAGACGGCGTGGTGTTTGTACGGGTTGAGAATAGTGGCGTGCTGTTGCAGCGCAAAGGTATAAATCTGCCCGACACCGACTTTGGCGGCGATGTTATAACTGAAAAAGACAAAGCCGACCTCGCCTACGGCAGTGAGCAAGACATTGACTATGTGGCCATGAGCTTCATTCAGTCGGCCGATGATATTGAAAAAATGCGCACGCTTATAACCAACCTAGGTGCGCCTCGCAAAATCATTGCCAAGATAGAAACAAAACTGGCTGTCGATAACTTAGAAGATATTATGCGTACTACCGATGTGGCAATGGTCGCCCGCGGCGATATGGCCGTAGAGGTCACCCCCGAAAGCGTGCCAGTGGTGCAGCGCAAAATTATTGGCTTGGGCTTGCAGTATGGTCGACCAACCATTGTGGCTACGCAAATGCTCGCCAGTATGACCGAAATGCCCGAACCCACTCGCGCCGAAGTGTCAGATGTTGCTACTGCCGTATTTTTAGGCGCCGACTGTGTAATGCTCAGTGACGAAACTGCCATGGGCAAATATCCTATCGAAGCAGTCGAAATAATGAAACGGGTCATAATGTACGCTCAAACCAATGCACCTGTACGCGTTTCGTTCCCCGCCCACACCGATCAGCCCCAAACACGGCAGCTCGCCATGAGCCGCAGCATCATTAGTCTGGCGGCCGATATTGAGGCCGATGCTATCGTGACCGAAACAAAAACGGGCGCCACCGCCATTCAGATTGCCTGCGAAAGGCCAGATAGCCCAATTATTGCCGTGACCGACACCGAGCGAACGGCACAACAGCTCGCCATCGTCTATGATGTAAAAAGCTATGTGCGCCCTGTGAGCAAGCAAGCAGCGCAAAAACTAACCGATTTTTTGCGGCATTCGCTCGTGTTTCAAAAAGGCGATGTCATTGTGCTAGTTAGCGGCCAGTACCCTGGCGTGGTGGGTACGACCGACACAATTAAAGTTCGTCAACTCGATTAAAACTCTAGCGCAAAAGCTTATGGCTGAAAAAATTCGAAAAGCAATGTACGAGTGGTACAATAAGCAGTAGCAGTTTGATTGTGGACTATGACTCCATTTTCAACTACCAAACGTAAACTATTTGGGTGGGCGCATGAGTTTTACAAAAAAAACGATTAAAGACATAGAACTGCCGCACAAGCGTGTGCTGCTACGTGCTGATTATAATGTTCCGCTCACCGACAAGGGTAAAATTACCGATGATTACCGTTTGCAGCAAAGTTTGCCTACACTCAACTACTTACTAGAGCATGAAGCCGCGGTTATTATTTGTTCGCATTTGGGTCGCCCCGATGGTAAGGTAAAGGCTTCTGAAAGCCTGTTTCCTGTTGCGAAACGTTTGCAAGAACTTCTGGGCCGCCCCGTTGAATTTGTGCCTGATTGTGTGGGTGAACGGGCCGAAAAAGCCGCGGCTAAGCTACAGCCCGGCCAAGTACTGCTGCTAGAAAACTTACGTTTTCACCCCGAAGAAGAGGCCAACAACCACGACTTTGCCAAAAAACTTGCCTCGCTGGCCGACGTGTTCGTGCAAGATGGCTTTGGTGTGGTGCACAGGGCGCACGCCAGTACCGAGGCTGTGACTCACCACTTGCCTAGTGTGGCGGGACTGCTGCTAGAAAAAGAGGTTAGCACCATTACCGATGTTATGGAAAACCCTAAACATCCGCTGGTGGCTGTCATTGGCGGTGCCAAGATTAGCGACAAAATTGAGGTGTTGCAGCGCTTTATAGATGTTGCCGATGTAGTTGCGGTAGGTGGTGCTATGGCAAATACGTTCTTGCATGCCACGGGCCTACCTGTTGGCAAAAGCAAAATTGAGCCAGATGATTTGCCGCTCGCCAAGGAAATTTTATATACAGCCTCTCAGGTTAAAAAAGAACGAAATTTTGTATTTTACCTACCGCAAGACGGTGTGGTGGCCAAAAAATTGGCTTCGAATGCTGCTACGCGAATTGTTGACTGGAGCGCCCAGGTGATTGCCGATATCGAGGCGTACCCAAAGCGCCCATTGCACCAGGCCAGTCAGGTGGCCGATGATGAAATGATTTTAGACATTGGCCCGTTTAGCGGTGCGTTTATTGCAGGGCTTATTCAACTGGCTGGTACCGTGGTGTGGAACGGCGCTATGGGTGTAACTGAAACAAAAGGTTTGCAGGGTCCGATTGGCCCAACCGCCCACGGCACCGAACTGCTTATGGAGGCCATGTTGGGGCAGTTTGGCAATCGACCATTTAGCGTGGTTGGTGGTGGTGACACGGTTGGGTTTATTGAACAGCGAGGGCTGGTAGGCAGTTTTGACCATGTTTCAACGGGCGGTGGCGCTAGCCTAGAACTTATGAGCGGGCGCAAACTACCAGGGGTTGAGGCACTAGAAAACAAGTAGGGTGTACAATAGAACTATAAAGATTATGGATAAAAAACTTCTCATTGTTGGCAACTGGAAAATGCACCTTAACGTGCATCAATCGAGCTTGCTGGTGCATCGTTTGCAAGAACGCCTTAGTGGCCACCGCTCGCTCGAAGTTGTCATTGCGCCAAGTATGCTAACGCTTCAGCCGCTCAGCCAGCAGATTGATCGGCGGCGCCTTAAACTGTGTGCCCAAGATGCGTATTTTAAAGATGACGGCCCCTACACTGGCGAAGTTAGCTTTGCCATGCTCGGCGACCTAGTGCAGTATGCGCTCATTGGGCATTCGGCACGGCGCTTGTATTTTGGCGAGGACCTCGACACGGTACGCGATAAAGTTCAGGCTGCTATTCGCAACAATATTACCCCCATAATTTGTATTGGCGAAACCAAACAAGAACGCGATGCAGGCGAAACCAAGCAGGTGCTACACGACCAACTTACCACCGCACTTATGAATATTACTAGCAAAGAAATAGAGCGAATTGTAATTGCCTACGAACCAGTTTGGGCTATTAGTACGTTCGATGGCATACTAGCCAAACCAAGCGATGCCCAAAAGGCACTGCGCTACATACGCTCGCAGGTCGAGGATCTTTACGGCAAACGCGTAGCTGAGGCTATGCGGCTACTGTATGGTGGCAGCGTAGACAACCATGATGTGCGAAGCTATTTGGAACTCCCAGAGGTCGATGGTGTGCTGGTGGGTGCTGCCAGCCTTAATTATCAGAAGTTCGTAGCCATTGTAAACCAAGCTCACCAAATTCAGACCGAAAGAAAATAATTATGCCAGCAAATAACGACAAAGCAAAAGTTCTCGACGGTGTTCACGCGGGCGACACGCCGCCTACACCCACCAGCCGCCCTGTACTTATTACCAACCGCCCGCTTATGAAGGTCGACCCAATGCTCAGTGTTGATTCGGCGGAGTCGCCACTAGAAAACAACATAGTTGGTTCTTCTAAACAAGCAGCAGTAACGCCACAGGCGCGGCCCAGTGTAGCCAAGACCATTAAGGTTCCCAGTCTTAGTGATACCGAAAAAGAGGTAAGCACCGAAGTTTCTCAGAACGAAAACCAAGCGCCTGCCGAGGCGATCGATCACCCTGAAGAGCCTGCAAAGCCAGAGACTACTTTGCCAGATGAATCGCCAAAACCCACCCCAACGTATTCAGAAAAATCAGAAGACACCGACGAGGCTGATAGCCTAATTGACGGCACGAGCTTATCGCCCGAAAAGGCAGAACCAAAGGAACCAACGGCCGAAGAACTCGAAATAGAACGTTTAATTGCCTCGCGCAAGTACGCCCTCCCTATAAACCGTGTAAAAAAGCGGCGTATGCTGGCCATCTGTCTCATACTAGCGATGATTGCCGCTGCTATAACCCTAAACCTTTTGCTCGACCTAGGCACCATCCAGCTTGGCGGCATACCTCACACCCACTTTTTCACACCATAATGCGGGTGTTGCAGTGGTAGAATACATAGATGCATGATGAACTTTTGGTGGGGTTAAACCCCGAGCAGCGCCGTGCCGTGGTGACGACTGAGGGGCCGCTGCTTATTCAGGCCGGGGCAGGGAGCGGTAAAACAAAAACACTGACGCACCGCATTGCCTATTTGATTGCCACGGGGCAGGCGACGCCATATAGCATTCTTGCCGTTACGTTCACCAATAAAGCAGCGCGTGAAATGCGCGAACGAGTAGCCGAACTGCTTGGTCAATCTGCCGATGACCGCCGTTTTATGCCTTGGATGGGTACCTTTCACTCCATTTGTGTGCGGCTGCTGCGCATGGACGGCGACCATATTGGCATAGCGCGTAGCTATGTTATTTTCGACGAGTCCGATCGGCTGAGTACGGTTAAGCGAATTTGCAAAGAGCTGCATGTTGACGAAAAGGCCTTTCCGCCCCGTACCATCGCCAACCTGATAAGCAGTGCCAAAAACGATATGATTGGCCCCAGTGAATACGCTAGCACGGCCAACAGTCCTAGTATGCGTACAGCGGCCCAAGTGTACCCCCTGTATCAGGCGGCCTTAAAAACAGCCATGGCACTCGACTTTGATGACCTTATTTGGCGTACCGTGCAGCTTCTTGATGGTCATGTTGACGTGCGCAGCAAGTGGCAAAAACATTTTAGTCACATTATGATAGATGAGTACCAAGACACGAATGTGGCGCAGTATCAACTTGTAAAACTACTCGTCAACGACAACCATAACTTAGCAGTCGTGGGGGACGACTGGCAATCGATTTACAGTTGGCGTGGGGCAGATTTTCGGAATATTTTGCGGTTTGAAAAGGACTATAAAGATTGCACGGTCATTAAGCTCGAGCAAAACTATCGCAGCACTGCCCACATACTAAACGCTGCGCACGGCGTGGTGAGCAAAAACACCCAGCGTAGCGACAAGCAATTGTGGACCGATGCTGGCGATGGCATGCGCGTGCAGATCCAGCAGGTCATGGGCGAGCGCGCCGAGGCAGAAACTATTATGCGCATTATTCGGCGAGCAGTCGACACTGGTCAGCGCCAATACAAAGACTTTGCAATTTTATACCGCACCAACGCCCAAAGCCGTTCCATAGAGGAAACATTTGTGCAATACACTGTACCGTACCGAGTGGTGGGCGGCGTGCGTTTTTATGACCGCAAAGAAATTAAAGATTTAATTGCGTATTTACGTTTGCTGTACCAACCAGAAGACCGCGCCAGTTTTGAACGAATTGCCAATGTACCTGCCCGCGGGGTTGGTGCTAAAAGTTTGCAGAATTTTGTAGGCTGGATGCTTGCTGAGCGGCTTAGCTTGGCAGACGCAATGGCTCGGGTGGAGGAGTGTGACACCGTGACTGGCAAAGCGCGGCGCGGCTTGGTAGAGCTACACAACATTTTAACCGCCCTGCGCAGCCAGCTCGACGAACTTCCGCCCGACATCATGATTGACGCGCTGGTAAAACGCCTCGGCTACATGGCGTTTCTCGACGACAAAACCTTGCAGGGCGAAAGTCGGCAAGAAAACGTGCGTGAGCTGATTGGGGTGGCTCAGGGCTATCACGACGAAGGGCTTGATAGCTTCCTAGAGGAAGTTGCACTCATCAGTGACCTCGACTCCGCGAACTTTGGCGATAATGCCGTTACTCTTATGACACTGCATGCTGCCAAGGGCCTGGAGTTCCCTGTAGTCTTTATGATAGGGCTGGAAGAGTCGATTATGCCGCATTCTCGAGCCTTATACGACCAGTCAGAAATGGAAGAAGAACGTCGACTGTGTTATGTCGGCATGACGCGTGCCCGCGAAGAACTTTTTATGCTGTATGCCGCTGCGCGTTCGTTGTATGGCAGCATGCAGCACAATGTGCCGAGCCGTTTCCTGGGTGAAATAGCGGGAGATCATGTGCAAGAAACGACCATTATGCCGAGTTTTGGTAGGCAACAAAGCAGTGTTTTTGAAGATTTCGAGAGCGATGCTGGGAGTGATTTTGCCAGCGACATTCCTGCTGACGAACCACGTTATGTACCCGAGCTGCACGAAGGCGACACCGTGCGGCATGATTTATTTGGCATGGGCATCGTAGTAGAAATGCAGGGCGACACCGCGGCCATTTATTTTAAGGGCAAAGGGCTTAAAAAGCTTAACACCGCCTTCGCTCCCCTCGAAAAACTGTAGCTCATTTCCCGCATCGAACTCCAAACTAGATACAAAGCAGGCTGGCTGGCGCGAAACACGTGAGCTATTCCGCACTGAAGTCAACTTCGGGGTATACTATACAGTGCATGCAAAAGGCAAAAGAACGGCTTAAGGGCGCTTACCAAAAAGGTAAACACCGTGCGGGCAGAGTCAAACGACACCCTGCTGGTTTGCCATTGATGTTGTTTTTAGCACTCGTGTTGGTAAGTGGTGTGGGGCTGTATTTTGGGCTACATCATCACACACGCCAGCTAACCGTTGTGCCAAACCAAAACTATCTGGTTATTGTGAAAGCCGATGGTGCTCAGCGGACCATCCCAACCGATGCCGATACCGTAGGCCAGCTACTTAAGAGGCTCCATGTTCGCCTAGCTAAGGGAGATAGGGTCGAACCCGCCCTTGACGCCAAAATTGTGACCGATAATTTTCGGGTTAATGTGTATCGTGCAGTGCCTGTTACAGTGCTCGATGGTGTACACCGAACGGTGGGTTCAAATGCGGCTGCCACACCACGCAGCATGATTCGGCAAGCTGGTATAGAGCTATTCCCAGAAGATGAAGTAGAGGTTCGGCCAACCGAAAATTTTGTCACCCAACAGGCTCTGGGCAATCGGCTGGTTATACAGCGCGCAACTCCCGTGAGCGTTAGTTTTTACAGCGCTGCGCCAACACAACTAAGAACACAGTCTAAAACAGTCGGTGAGTTTATTAAATCTGCGTCAATTAAACTTACGAAAGACGACACCGTAAAACCCGCCGAATCAACCGCAATAACACCCAACATGCACATTGCGGTCGTGCGTAACGGCATACAGACCATTACAGTCGAGGAGGATATTCCTGCGCCAACCGAAACCATCTTAGACACCTCACTTTCATTTGGCAGCCAGGCCGTGCGCCAAGAGGGCAGTGCGGGTAAGCAAACCAAAACATACAAAGTTACAATAGAACACGGCGATGAAGTGAGCCGCGTTTTGCTACAAACAGTCGTTACGGTCCAGCCCGTGAAGCGAGTGATAGCCAAGGGTAATACTGTAAATATTCCCGCCGATAAACAGGCAGTCATGGCGGCGGCAGGCATCAGCCCGAATGACTATGGGTATGTAGACTATATATTTTCGCGTGAGTCACACTGGAATACGGCGGCTGCCAGCAGTAATGGCTACTACGGTCTAGGCCAGACAAATTTAGGTAAGCTTAGCGCCGCTTGCCCAAATTGGCAGAGCGATGCAGTCTGTCAAACCCGTCTTTTTACAAGCTACGCCAACCGTTATGGTGGCTGGGCTGGGTCGTATAATTTTTGGCTCAGCCACGGGTGGTGGTAGGCATGCACGACATTTTACCCAAAAAATCTCTTGGCCAACACTGGCTGCATCACAACACAGCACTAGAAAGCATTTGCAATAGCGCAAATGTGCAGGCAGGCGACAAGGTGCTCGAAATCGGCCCTGGCCTCGGTACGCTCACCCGCAAACTCCTCGCCCGCGGCGCCCACGTTACCGCTGTAGAGTTCGACCATACCCTCGCCCAAAACCTCAAAAGCAACCTCCAACAATTTTGGGAGGACAGTCCTCCCAAAATCGAGCACTTAAGTAATCTTACAGTGGTGGAAAGCGATATTTTACAGTTTAACTTACAACAGCTCCCAGCAGGCTTTAAGGTGGTGGCGAACATCCCGTATTATCTTACGAGCAATCTTATA
The DNA here is from genome assembly GCA_049293335.1 of Saccharimonadales bacterium (SeqCode). Lineage (GTDB taxonomy): Bacteria > Patescibacteriota > Saccharimonadia > Saccharimonadales > UBA4665 > JAGXIT01. The sequence continues at coordinate 2,078 of JBATSO010000010.1, read as the reverse complement.
CGGGTGCTGTGCGAGTCAGAAAATCACTTTAGCCAAGCGGCCATACTTATTCAAAAAGAAGTCGCAGAGCGTGTCTGCGCTCAGTCTGGCCAGATGTCGCTACTAAGCGTGAGCGCCCAATACTACTGTGAAGTTGCACTGGGGTCGCTGGTGCCCGCTAAATTGTTTACACCACCTCCAAAAGTCGATAGCCAAGTTTTAGAACTGACCTTCCGCGTCGAGCCACTTTTTAGCGATGTCGACACTAAAAAGTTCTTTCGGATTGTGCGCGCAGGTTTTAGTCAAAAACGAAAAACACTTTTGAATTCTCTGAGTGCAGGCTTGTCACTGCCGCGCGAAGAAACGGCCGCACTCTTGCAGCAAGCCACCGTAGACCCTAAAACCCGCGCCCAAGCCCTCTCTCTCGCGGACTGGCACCGACTGTACGTAGCGCTTAAGTAATAACGACTAGCATAAAGCTTTACCTCTCATGTAAATATAAAAGCCCGATCTTGCGATCAGGCATTTATATTGGTGGAGCTGGTGGGTACATGTTCGTTCTGCTCACTTGTTTAGAATGTTCACTACTGCGAGCCAGCTTGCACGGGAATATTCTCTTGCAAATTGCCACAGGCGATTCTCACTCTGCATTTTCAGGAGGGGCTTACCCCTCCTCGGTTATTCGAAATCAATTCGAATAACCTCTCCACCCCCTAAAGCGACTGCTGCCGCAGTCGGAGGGCAGTACCCAATCGTACATTACCATAGCAAAAACCCCATCAAATGATGAGGTTCTTACTATGGTGGAGCTGGTGGGTACTGCCCCCACGTCCATCGGGTTTAACAGTTTGTCTCTACAGGTTTAGTCTATTTTGTGGTCTTAGCATGTGCCGTTAAAAACAGACAAACAAAGCACATGAGCAATCCTAGTCTTAGCGCGCAGCATGGATAGTTCTGCGCGAGCGTCTAGAAATATAAAACGCTACTTTAACTATCTAGCGTCGTCAAAGGCGTTACTTGGGGTTTAAGCCAAGCCGTTAGCTGGAGCTAAGCGTCCAAACAATGCCAAAGAGGCACTATTGAAAGCGCTAGCTACAGTCTGTTTGAAAGATTTTGCATCTATTCAAGTTTGCCTATAACGCTGACAAGCGACCTGCAAACGAAACCGAAATGTACCAATGTCGAGCTTAAAATTCAGCCCCATCCTTCTGCCGAGTAGACAGGTACACCATCATACCATAAACATCTTCGAAATACTAGTAGAAAATGAGGTGAAATTTGTAATATAACTCATAGAAAACTCTTAGGCGAAAGGCGCATAGTAAGGGGTGGAAAGGGGCGCACTGCATGAAATACAGCTCACTCATAAAAAAGGTTCGTCTTATGGCGAATGCACAGGAGGATGTGTCGCACGATGCTCTCGAAGTTGTGGTCGAAAATGTCGCAGTACACTTAAATGACACGGCGCGCCAAAGTTTTGCCGCAAAGCTCCCAGAAGAACTCCATACCGCAGCTACTATGGTACCGACTGCCAGCAATATAGACGAAGATATTATTGAACAATTTATGGAACTCGAAGACGTTACCGAGCATCAGGCGCGTACATACCTACAGGCGGCCTGGCAAACTGTGTGCGAGCTTTTTGACCACGAGTCTTTGGCGTACATAACTTCTTCGCTTCCCCATCGTTTAATCGCAGTTTTAGAGCATTAAAAAAAGGAGGTCTCTATGTCATTACGAGAAAAAATGTATAAAAAGCACCGCAAAGGCGAAAGCAGGGCACATAGCTTGGCCCATAAGTACGATGCCCGCAAACTCGCCCGCGTGATGAGCCATGTTCGTTTTGAGCGCTTACACGGCTTTGAAAGCACTAAACACAAAGGGGCAAAACAAATCCCTGACGCCGCGTAAATAACTGCGCACAATAGCAAAAAGACCACCAATAAAGGTGGTCTTTTCTTGTTAGCAATGATGGTGGAGCTACAGGGACTCGAACCCTGGACCTCTTCCATGCCATGGAAGCACTCTAGCCAACTGAGCTACAGCCCCGTCTACTGATGATCAGCGATAGTGTAGCGCATTTTGCGGGCTATTTCTAG
>JBATSO010000009.1:0-2216 GCA_049293335.1 Saccharimonadales bacterium (SeqCode) | reverse complement strand
ATAAGAAAGAGGAGGAAGTATGAAACTTTCAACGATGTTTCGTAGTCTTCGTACCAAGCTGGCCGCACTAGTAGTGCTGGCGCTAGCGGTACTGTTTCCTGTTATGCCTGTGGCGGCCGATACCGTTCGTATGGATGGTGCGCTTGGTGTTGCAAATGTAACGACAGGTGAGTCAACCTACACGGGTAGTACCAACGCTACCTTTGACCAAGTGGTGAAGTACCAAGTGTACTACCACAACACCGAACTGCCAGATTCTGGCAAAGTTGCCCAAAATGTTCGTGTTAAGATTGCGCTACCAAGTGCACCTGGCACAACGCAAACTGCCACGGCAACCATTAGTGCCGATAACTCAAACACGGTTACCGATACGGCTGTGGTTAACCTAAACCGCGCCGATGCCTATTTGCAGTACATTCCTGGCAGCGCCGTGTGGCGCCACAACACAGGCACCAACGACGCGCCTGTGTGGACCGAAGCAAAAATTAGCGACAATGTTGTTGCCGGCGGTACGGGTGTGGTGCTCGAAAACGAGAAGCCATGCTACAACTACGCTGCAACAGTTACGGTACTGGCCCGAGTGATGGTACCTGGCGTAGAGATTGTAAAAGAGGCTCGCGTAAAAGGTACCACCGACTGGGCAACTGCTATTACTGCGAAGCCTGGTGAGACAGTGGAGTACCTGATTGGGTACAAGAACACAGGCAATGTACAGCAAAACAATGTGGTTATTGCCGACAAATTGCCCGCAAAAGTAACATATGTAGCAGGTACTACCCAGGTTAAGAACGCGTATTGGAACGGGGTTTACACCACCGTGCCCGATGGCGTAACCAGCGGCGGTATAAACATTGGCAACTACACGCCAGGCAGTAACGCCTTTGTGAAGTTTGAAGCCAAAATGCCTGCCGCCGACCAGCTTGAATGTGGTGGCAATTTGCTACGCAACACCGCCACTGCTCAGCCTGAAGGTATGAGTTACTACTACAATACCGCAGACGTAAACATTACCAAGACCTGTACGACACCAACACCTGTCTATAGCTGTGATGTTTTGAACGTGGTAGTTGGCGAGAATCGCACCGTAAATGCCGATGTAAAATACACGGCTAAAGATGGTGCAACATACAAGAGCACTACGTTCGTATGGGGTGATAACACAACCGATACAACTGGTGCTGCAACCACTGCCAACCACACCTACGCGGCTGATGGCACGTACACCGTGACTGCCAAGGTACTGTTTACGGTGGATGGTAAGGATGTGTATGGGGCAGCCAATGCTGCTTGTAGCAAACCTGTTACGGTAAAGGTAACACCTACGCCGACTCCAAGTGTTAAGATCGAAAAGATGGTAAATGGCAAAAAAACCGACCAAGTAAATGTTGGTGAAAAGTATAACTACACGCTCAAAGTGACCAACGATGGGCAAGTAGACTTGACTAACGTGGTCGTAGCCGATGTTCCACAAGCTGGCGTAGAGCTGGTAAGTGCCGACAAGGGTACCATTACGAACAATACATGGAAGTACACCATTCCTTCTTTGAAGGTTGGTGCAAGCGCCAGCTTTACCATCGTTGCCAAGGTAACGAAGTACACGGCTGCAACGCTTGAAAACGTTGCTTGTGTAAACGCCCCAGAGGTTAATCCTGGCGAGCCAACCAAAGACGATGACTGCGATAAAGCCACGGTAACGGTAACGCCTCCTGTTGTACCTGTGTACACCTGCGATGCGGTAACCCTAACTGCTGGCGCAAACCGCACGGTAACCGCTAAGGTTGATTACACTGCTAAAAACGGCGCAGCCCTAAAGGTTGTAACCTACAATTGGGGCGATGACAGCACCGCGCTTGTTACCGACAAGACGACTGCAACCTACCAGTACAATCGTGATGGCAGCTTTAGTGTCAGCGTACGCTTACTGTTCAACGTTGATGGCACCGACAAATACGCTGCCGACAACCAGAATTGCGTAAAGACCGTGACCTTCACGAGTCCTACCAAGCCTGGTACGGTCACTCCTAGCACACCAGCAATGCCAACAGTGTTGCCTAACACGGGCGCAGGAAATGTGATTGGATTGTTTGGTCTAGTATCTGTTGCTAGCGCAGCTATCTATCGGTTGTTCTTGAGCCGCAAGGTCTCTCGCGAAAGCTAAACCGTTTTTGTTCGAGCTGACTGACCGCTCTAGCCAAACACCCCGCACTAAAAAATGC
>JBATSO010000008.1:0-1948 GCA_049293335.1 Saccharimonadales bacterium (SeqCode) | reverse complement strand
ATATGATACGTTACTGAGCGAGGATATATTGGAATTTACTGATTCGATTGCACGCGGCAAATTACCACGAGTACCAAAACTAGACGTTAATAATCTGTGACCTACGTTAAACTTGAAATCAGTGCTTCGAAGGGTTTTTCGGGGTTTTGGAGCCACCAAGTGGCGGCAGAGGCGGCTGTGGCTACGCGCCAGATTGGCTTATCGATTGGGGCTGAAGAGGTTGTAATGCTCCCGCTTACCGCCACTACATAGTAATTCGTGTGGCGCGTCATAATGTATAAAGTTGGGTAACGAAGTGTAAACGTATGCAGCAACTCAACAAGCTGCATAAGCCCAAGGTCGCTTGTAAAGGCGTAGGGTAAACGCAGCGCTTTTCCAAGCTTTTGAAGCTGCCCCAGGCTTATAACAAGCAATGTGTTAGGTCGTGCGGCTACCGAGTTGGGTTGGGTGCAAAAAAAGTCGGCGGCGTCTTTTGTAATGGTGAGCTGCCCCGTGTATTTAGTGGCAAAGTTCTCGAGCATAGCTAGCGTTTCGCTGTTTTTACCTAGGTCCCCCGCCAGAAGTACGCCGTTAGCCCACTGTCCCGCCGCCAGCAGCTCAGCCAGTGAGCGCGTAGCGAACCCGCCGCTGGGGTTATCGGGGGCATAATCGGCCGCAGGAAACAGTTTGCTTACGGTTTTTTCTAGACTAGCTGGTAATAAAACTCGCACGGTGCCCACGCCTGCCCGCTCGGCGGCCGTGTAGGCCTCGGCTGCCGCGGCAAAACTTTGGGCATGCCCAGCTATGACTAGCAGCTTACCGGCGGCACTTTTCATTTCGGGCCGAGCCCATAACAGATCAGGAAACAGCGGTTTTTTACTTTGTTTGTGCCAGTAGGGTTGACTCATAGATCTATTATGGTATAATTTATGAATAATGACAAGTAAAAAAACGCTCGACTTTGTGAGAGGCATGGTTCCAAAACCCTCTACTAGTGAGACAAGTGGTGTAGCACAGGATGCCCAGGCTCGAAAACGTCAACGAGCGGCGGTTTTGATTGGTTCATGGGTAGAAGAAGATGACGCCCTGGGCAGGAACATTCTTGTCGCCAACAATACATCACTAGAAGATCTTAAAAAATTCCGCGAGGTAAGTTATACGGCCTACTGTAAGGCTGTTAAGGCGATTCGAGGTGGATCATACGTGCACGCTGCTTCAGAAGTACCTATAAGCGCGTTGCTGCTGTTTGGTGTTTTGCAGACTAGCCGTCGTATCGCCTCGTTAGAAGGCACACTTACACCTGTAGAAGACCATGTAGCAAACGCTATGGGCGCTGGTAAGTTGCCCATGCTAGAAAAACTACCAGACAATTTTGAGAAACTTAGTACTGACTTTGGTGGCCCGGTGGCAGCGGCTTTTCGCCTGGTGGTAGCAGACACGCTCACTACTACTCACCCTCACAATGCTATTGTGCAACCTGGTACCGCAAGACAGTTCCAGGAAGCCCCTTTTCGCCTCGGGCAGGTTTTAGCAGGTCAAATTGCTGTTTGTCCTGCAATGTGGCAAGAGCCACAAACTATACATTCGTAGTCTCGAATCAGCACGGTGTATGATGTTGAGTCTAAACTAAGCTACGGTTGGCTTATTTCGTAGACAACATTTTTGCGCTCCACCACAATGGGCCAGTGGTGCTTGACGGCTTCGGCATAAAGTTTCTGGTCGGGGTTAAAGGCTACGGGGTGTGTGACGGCAGCAAGCATAGGGGCATCGCTCATACTGTCACCCACGGCGTAGCTTTGCTGCCAGGTAACTTTGTGTTCTTCGACCAGTCGGTCGAGCGCGGCTTTTTTATCAAAAATGGGGGTGTCGACTTGGCCCGTAAACATGCCATCTTTTTGCAAAAGTTTTGCGCCGATGGCGGCGTGGAATCCGTGGTATTGTGCCACTTTTTCGACTATTTCATGCTGAG
>JBATSO010000007.1:0-5808 GCA_049293335.1 Saccharimonadales bacterium (SeqCode) | reverse complement strand
TGGTGGAGCTACAGGGACTCGAACCCTGGACCTCTTCCATGCCATGGAAGCACTCTAGCCAACTGAGCTACAGCCCCGTCTACTGATGATCAGCGATAGTGTAGCGCATTTTGCGGGCTATTTCTAGAGGCAGCGCCAAATGGCGACTTTACTCATCCTAAGCGTTAGGAGTATAGTATAAAGTATCATAATCGTAAGCGGTATGGATGGAGTACGCGCATATGGAACCCACAGGTCCCTCACAGTCAAATAACAACCTTAATGGCAGCACGCCTACCCCACCTAAGGTCAGCGACCCTATGGTCACGCCTACCGAAAACACTAAAGTAAACGCTTTTATACCGCCCACGGCTCCTGTTGTGTCCGAAAGCACGCCCACCGAAGCGGCCAGCTCGCCAACGGTTACACCACCTCGCACATCTGAAGTAGAAGCACCTGCGCTTGGCACCGAGCCTGCCACTGTCTCAGCGCCGACTTCGCCAAGCCCAACCCCTAGCAGCAGTACAGCAGGCGATGCACCTAGCCCTTCTCCAATCGTCTCTGAGCCATCGGTTGGGCAGGCCATGCCCAGCTCGCCTGTGGCTGGTGGAGATGGCGGCGGTAAGAAAAAATGGGTTTTGCCCGCTGCCCTAGGTGCTGGTCTCGTTGCACTTTTGGCGGGTGGCTACGTTTTTGCGGTCGTATTACCAAACCAGCCGCAAACAGTCTTTAACAAAAGTCTTGTACAGAGTGGTCAGGCTGCCGATAAACTAGTTGACTACAGTAAAAATTATAAAAGTGCCAAAAGCTCACTTATGGACGGTACGCTTACAGTAAAAGCAGGTGGCATGGATGTAGATGCCACACTAAAAGGCGAAGCCAGTGCCAAAGACGCCCAGCTTACGCTCGATGCTACTCTGGCGGGCAAGAAAGTAACTGCCGATTTTCGTATGCTTTCAAATACCGCTTCAACAGCCCCCGACCTATACATAAAAGTGGCAGGTATAAAACAATATGCGCCGTCTACACCTACTTCGCCGCTTGTAACGCTTGATGGCCAATGGATTGGTATAGATCACACGCTTTTAGAAAGCTACCAAAAACAAATGGCGGCTTCCACAGGCACGAGTGCCACGGCATCACTCCAAGCCGTTCCTACCACCGAACAAGCGAACGATGCCGTAGCTAAAGTCCAAAAAGTTAACAAAGAATACCTTTTTACGACCGATAAAAGCAAAGCAGTCGTAACATACAAGAGTTTTGTGGGCAAAGAAACCAAAAACGCCCGCACGGTCAATCACTACAAAGCAGGTTACAACAAAACCAACCTTTCGGCTTATGTTGATGCTGTTGGCAAGGCGCTCGACACTAGTAGCTTAAATGACTGGTCAAAAAAGCAACAAAACGGCAAAAACTTGAGCGAGCTTTTAAACATCGACAAACTCAAAAGCTCAATAAATAAAAATAAGGGCGATGAAACCTTCGATGTCTTCGTAGACACCAAAACCAAGCTCATGCAAAGCGTAACATTTACGGGCAAAGAAAGTTCAGGTAAAGGCACTCTAACGTTTGCACAAAACTACACGGGCGGCGATAGCTATCCGTTCGAACTGGCGCTAGACTCGGCAGAATCTAAGGTAACACTTGGCCTTACTACAAACACCAAGACAAACGCTATGCAGCTAAAAATGAACGGCGTAATGTCGAGTTCTGGTAGCGATACAAACATAGATATGCTCATGAACATTACACCTTCCGATAAAGAGGTCGCCATTACTGTCCCGACTGGTGCTAAGCCGTTAACCGATGTCATGAAGCAGCTTGGCGTTAACCCCGACACCGTGCTTGGTGCCTCCACAAGCCAGCCTTCAGCCAGCGTTAAAATGTAACTAAAAGAGGAGGGTGTGTGCGGCTGGTTCAAGCGTACGCAAACACAATCTCGGTATGTTCAAAGCTATTTTACGACTCTACAGCTTCGCCATCGCGCATACGCTCGTGGTCGCACTGCGGGCACGCCAAAGCTCACTCCTGGCCTACCTAAGCTGGTTTTGGCGCAGCAAGACTTTTCGTTCAAGTGGTAGTCTGCAAAAAACAGACCGACCCTTAGTTGTGCTGTTGTTTGCTATCATGTTGCTGCAAATTGTTGCGGGTGTGAGTTTACTGATAGATTGGGCGCTGTATGGTTCGGTTGGCTACTGGGCGTTTGGGCTAGCGCTGCTAGTTTCGTACCCGCTGGTAGCAGCAATAGCTTTGGCGCTGTCCGTGGCACTATACCGCTTGGCCTACTATGTGATTCGTCCCAAAAAGCTAGGCAAAATCATCATTGCGCGCCTACTTGAGCGGCAAGTGAAACGACTCCGTAAAAAACACAAGTTTACTGTGGTGGCAATTGCAGGTTCTATTGGCAAAACAAGTACAAAGTTGGCCGTTGCACAGCTTTTAAGCCAGCGGCTGCGCGTGCGGTACGAGGCAGGTAACTATAACGATCGCATCACCGTACCTTTAATATTTTTTGACCAGCGTCAACCAGCTTTATTTAACCTGTTCGCTTGGGCAAAGTTACTTGGCGAAAACGCAGCCGCTCTCGAACATACTTACCCCTATGATGTGGTTGTGGTCGAGATCGGAACTGATGGCCCAGGCCAAATGAAACATTTTGCCTACCTTAAACCCGACATTACCATTTTAACGGCAATTACGCCCGAACACATGGAATTTTTTGGCACACTCGATGCCGTTGCCGCCGAAGAACTCACTATTTTCCAGTACAGCAAACGCGTACTCGTAAATGGCGATGATATACCAGGCAAGTATTTAGCGGGCTATGATTTTGAAGAATACAGCATGCTGACAAACGTTGCTCAAAACTATCATGCCCATGCTACGGCGCATTCGCTCGATGGCCAAACCTTGCAAATCGACATTCCCTCGGGCAAGCTTACTGCCAATGTGGCTTTTGTAGGCAAGCCAGGTGCCAAATATGCTGTGGTGGCAACGGCGGTTGCGGATATGTTGGGTATGAGCCGTGAGGACATAAAGGCAGGGCTTAGCAGACTCGAACAGTTCCCAGGTCGCATGCAGTTACTCGAGGGTATTAAAAACTCACGGCTTATAGACGACTCTTACAACGCCAGCCCCGAACCTGTTAAATCTGCGCTCGATGTGCTCTACGAAGCCAAAGCGCCTCAACGAATAGCCATACTAGGCAACATGAACGAACTGGGCGAATTTAGCCGCGAAGCACACGAAGACGTTGGTCGGTACTGCAGCCCCAAAAAGCTTGACTTGGTTGTGACTATTGGGCCCGAGGCTAAACGTTGGTTGGCGCCCGCCGCTAAGGCGCAAGGTTGTCAGGTTCGTAGTTTCATGAACCCTTACGATGCAGGTGACTATGTTCGAAGACATCTCAAGGAAAAAGCCGTGGTGTTGGCAGAAGGATCGCAAAATGGTGTGTTCTGCGAAGAGGCCCTCAAGCCGCTACTTGCCCATCCTGCCGACACAGCCAAACTGGTCCGCCAAAGCCGCTACTGGCTCAGGCAAAAGGCAAAGCAGTTTAAGGATGTTACACTGTAACAGATGCAGATTGTTGTTCAGCAATTAGTTACAAACTACACGCGTGTCGGCAAAGGCAAACCAGTGCTGATCTTGCACGGCTGGGGAGACGACAGTCAAAGCTGGCTACCATTTGCGAAAGCACTGGGTAAAGATTACGAGTGTATTGTGCCCGACCTACCAGGGTTCGGAGGTACCGAACCACCTACGAGTGCCTGGAACCTCAAAAACTATGCCGAATTCATGCGTGATTTTTTGCAGAAAATAGAGGTCAAACCATATGCCATCATTGGGCATTCCAACGGTGGTGCAATTGCCATAAAAGCGCTCGGTCAGGGGCTGGTGCAGTCCGACAAGTTACTATTACTAGCCAGTGCGGGCGTACGTGGCGAAGACCGTAAAACAGGCCTTCAGGTAGTTGCTAAAATCGGTAAGGCAGTCAGTCGGCCGCTTCCTAAAAAAATTCGTTCGCGGTTGCGGACAGCATTGTATAAAAAGTCGGGCTCCGACCTGCTCGTGGCCGAGCACTTAGAGACCACTTTTAAGCGAATTGTAGCCGATGATGTGCGTGAAGACGCCGCCTACTTAAGCACACCAACACTGCTCGTTTACGGCGAACTCGACCCCGCAACCCCCTTGCGCTACGGGATAAAACTGAAAGAAGTTATTGAAGGATCCCAGCTAAAAACCATTGCCGATGCCGGTCATTTTTTACATATCGATACCGAACACCAGGTGCTTACCATAACCAGGGAATTCCTGCGTGCTTAAAATGCTTCGAAGTGTAGGAGCTTTGTATAACCCTTTGGCACTCAGCCATACGCTTGTGTATATGCTACAAAGTGTTGAGTATAGTCCAGGGCAGTACCTACAATGGTTTTGGCGTACCAAAGATTTTGCGGCTGTGGCGCGCCGCCGTACGCTGCGTGTCACGCGGGTGGCAAAACTCCTTCACTATTTTCTAAGCGTTGGCTTGCTTGTGCAAAGCATAAGTGTGGCAACCTGGCTTATATATGCATTTGCCAGTGGCCACGGCGAGCAGACGTTTTTTGCACTTGCCCTACTAGCGTCTTCCCCTATAGTTTGGGCTCATGTGGTGCTTATACCACTTATGCTAGGAAATTATTTTGTTATTCGACCGCAACGGACAAGGCAGGCCGCTATGGTGCAGCAAGCTTTCGATAAACACTCTGGAACCAAAATTGCCATTGCGGGTAGCTACGGTAAAACGAGCATGAAAGAGATTTTGGCAACAGTGCTCGGCGAGGGCCTAAAGGTAGCGGCAACGCCAGCCAACATGAATGTGGTAAGCTCGCACGCTCGGTTTGCACGGAGTCTGAAAGGTAATGAAAACGTAGTGCTGGTCGAATTTGGCGAAGGCAAACCAGGTGACGTCAAAATGTTCACTCGGCTGGTGCAGCCAACTCATGCAGTAGTGACAGGCCTTGCGCCTGCCCACCTCGACCAGTACAAAACGGTCCAGGCGGCAGGAGAAGATATTTTTTGTGTTACCAAAAACTTGCCAGCTAGCCAAGTTTTTGTAAACACCGAATCGCGCAAAACAGCGGCGTTTATGAAAGATGGTTTTATTGGCTATTCAAGGGAACAAGTTGGTGCTTATACTGTTTCTCACCAACATACCGATCTGCATGGCACGCAGTTTAAGCTACATTACGGAACCAAGACAATAGACTGCCAGAGTGGTTTAGTTGGCTTGCATCACATTGGCCCGCTCGCGGCGGCAGCGATGCTCTGTTTAGAGCTTGGGCTTACCGAAAAACAGCTTAAGACAGGTCTTGCCAAAACTATACCCTACGAACATCGTATGCAACCATACCGCCTAAACGGTGCTTGGGTTATCGACGACACGTACAATGGCAATCTCGAAGGTATACGGGCCGGCACAGCGCTGCTACAAAGCCTGTCGGGCAAACGTAAACTTTATGTAACTCCAGGCCTGGTAGAGCAGGGCAAAAATACCGCGCGTATCCACGAAGAAGTCGGCCAACTTATTGCCGCTGCCAACCCAGATATCGTGGTGCTTATGAACAATTCCACGACGCCGCATATTAAGCGGGGCCTAGCCCAAACCAAAAATTTTACAGGGGAAATAATTGTACAAGACGATCCGCTCGATTTCTACAGCCACCTGGCCGACTTTGTTGCCGCAGGCGACATTGTACTCCTACAAAACGACTGGACCGACAACTACGCCTAACCACTCATATCATTCTGCCAAATGTGCGAGAAATGTGCGAGGTCTAACCTTTCACATAT
>JBATSO010000006.1:0-4609 GCA_049293335.1 Saccharimonadales bacterium (SeqCode) | reverse complement strand
AACCATGAAAGTGACCAACACCCGAAGTCCGATTCGTCGGCCTAAGGTGGGGGGCATGATTGGGGTTAAGTCGTAACAAGGTATCCGTACCGGAAGGTGCGGATGGATTACCTCCTTTCTAGGGAGTTACGCCAACAGTTCGAGCAATCAACTGTTGTAGCTAGGTCGGTCTTGATTGTTATGCTGAACTTACATAACAAAGTAGCCGTATTTATACGGACAAGACGAAGTTCAAAAAAACCTCAAAAAAGACCAGACGTGATGTTGCACAACCAAATTGTTAAATATCGAATAGAGGCCTTTTGGCCTCTATTCGATATTTAAGCACTTTGGTAGAGCTCTCTTTGCTATAGGTGGAATTCTTTGAGTATCTCAAACTCCAGCATTGGCTCACGGGTAGTATGTATGAGACGGAAGCAGTCAACTTCTTGTGTGAACCCTATATGTTTGTCTTGCAGGAATTGATCGATATCTTTTAGGTCGACCTGTTGTGTAAATCTCGCAAGTGAGCAATGAATGATATTTGGTGGTAGTTTTGTGCCTGGAAGTAGTTCGATCGAATTGATAAATTCATCACGTATCTCCCGAAACTGTCCGTGGTCGTGACCAGTGATGTAAATTGTTGATGGAGAAACTCGTATTTCGTCAAACACCACAAGTATTTTCCCACGGTTAGTAAGTATTTCATCGCAGACGTTCAAATAGGTAGGCGAAATTTTCTGAAATAGCTTTTGTTTGCTTTTGCTGTCGTATTTAGCAAGAGGGGCGATCCAATCGAGCAGTGTAATATGAAGCGAACCTTTTGGCATACAGAAAACTGACTCACCAAATGTATGCTTGATATCTTGTATCAGACTCATAATGGTCTGTGAATTTTGATGAGAGAAAGTAGAGTTCATAACGTAGCCTTCATAAGGCTTGTTAACCCATTCGCTCACTTCTGTGTATCGCAAAATTTAGCTGCCGCGACCGAATAGCATTCCAAAGAACCAGCCAAGCAGAAGGGTATGGACGTTGAGCATAGTCAGCAGCCCTACGCCACAGCCAATTAAGCCCCAGAGTCGGTAGCGTTCGTAGCTACTTACTCCACTCCCAAAATTATCGGCAACGGGCCGATGCCAGATTACAAGCGCTGCGCTTGCCAATAATACTATTATTCCAGTCCCAAACCATGACCAGCTAAATGAATAATCCATATGCTTAGTATATACTTGTCAGGGGCTAAATAATAGGGTAAAATGGTGAAAGTTCTTTGAAAGAGTATGTTTGTTTGGGGATATAGCTCAGTTGGCTAGAGCACCTGCTTTGCAAGCAGGGGGTCCAGAGTTCGAGTCTCTGTATCTCCACCATGGCATCGTATCGAAGGTCGATGCAATACCATGGTTCGGTTGAAACGAACCAGCACGTTATATATGGGGTGAGTCAGGCTATATGTCTGGATCACTCCACCAAAGATCATGGAACTACTGTTCTCATGGGCGATTAGCTCAGCTGGTTAGAGCGCGTCACTGATAATGACGAGGTCGGAGGTTCGAGTCCCTCATCGCCCACCAAGTGAATACATATCATGATATAGTTAATAAGTAAGGGCGCTTAGCTCAGTTGGCTCTGGTCTCTCATTTACACCGAGAGGTGAGGATTGCCAGTGGCAATCCGCAAGGGAATCTGCCGAACGAGCTATGATCGTCGCGCGCAGTTCCGGGGTCGCCGAAGGTGACCGGGGGTTCCCCCGACCAATAAAGCGATGTATAATTAAAAAGTAAGGGCGCTTAGCTCAGTTGGCTAGAGCATCTCGTTTACACCGAGAGGGTCGGGGGTTCGAGCCCCTCAGCGCCCACCAAGAAAAATACCTCGTCCGTAAGGATGGGGTATTTTTCTTGGCCTCGGCACTGGGCTCGAACTCCCGACCCTCGAGCAGAGAGGGGAGGGGTGAGAACTGCCTGGGGCAGTTCGCAAGGCGACTTTCTGATGAAAGCTATGCTTTCAGTCATGAAATCGCGGGCTCGCCGAAGGTGAGTCGAGCCCCATTAGCTTTTCTTTCGAGCGGAAAAGCGAACGGGGTGAGCGATCCCTCTTGTCTGCCGGTCTTCAAATCCTGGGGCCACAGAACGCGGCTGAGTCCTTCGAATCATTGTCCTCTATCTGTTACAATAGTTTTATGGAGCGATCACACCCTGAGCAGCAAAAAGAAATCGTTGATGATAATGCACGAAAGTTTGTTATTGCACCCCTGAGTGCGGAATTTCTTAAAAAACACGAAGCTGTCGGGTATCTCCTTGTGACTGACTGGCTTGAAACTGAGAGTGATAAGGAAAAGAAAGTCGTACTTAAAGAATATGATGACGGCAGTGTTGAGCGATTACTTATTACAAAAGTAACAAAAAACGGCACTAGAGCTTCTGAAAAGCAAAAAATTACGGAAGAAGAATACCATAAGCTCGTTAGCCAATCAGTAGAGCGTATCGAGAAGCGGCGATTCGAATTCAATTATTTGCAATCTGGTGTAACTTTTGTAGTGAAGTACGATGAATTCTTAAGCAGTGGGCTATGTATGCTTGAAGTGGATGCGCAAAACGATAAATTGAGAGATAGCTTTGAGCCTTTTGTTGATACTTGCGAAGAAGTGACCGGTGACTTAAGGTATTACGGCTATAGGATTGCTCATCAAATTTAGCTAACGTATATAATGTGGTGTTTGCTAAAATGAATAAGATGAATAACTGTCCGTTTTGCAATTTTGCATTGCTTGAAGCAGCGTTTGTGCATGAGTATAACCATTGGAATCTATTTCTGCAGTCAGCAGATAAGCGACGAAAAACAAAAGGCGCAGCCGGATTTTTGGCAACAAAAGAACACGTGGAGACACCCGAAATTACTACTAATGAGTCTTGGCTTGAAGTTAAGGGCATAATACGTGATGCAAGTGAGCGGCTTTGTTTGGCAGCTGGTATGACGTATCGAGGTGCAGAGACGGTCGGATTTAACCAAGGAAAAGATGCCGGACAAACAGTAAATCATGCGCACATCCATATCTTGCCAGCTACCGAAGAAGACCCAGTTGAGCTTAGGTGTCGCGGTGGGATTGGCGGGGCATTCGAAGAGCTACGCAGAAATCGCCTAAAATCATAAAAACACTTGTATTGCCATAAAAAGTAGAGTACAATAGACCCTTAGTAAGCGAATGTTCACTGTGAACCTCTGGCGATTTTGGTACGAGACAATCCGAAACGCGAGAGGATTTTTTATCGCCAAAATTACAACGAATATCACTAGACACTAGGGTGAGATAGGTGATATGATGGATTGAGTAATACACCACAATCTTTCGAACGCAGACAAAATTACATCAACCATAAGCGAGATGTAGTGGAAATGTGCGCTCGAGGTGAGACACACGAATTTTAACAATTTGATTGATGTAAGAAAATTTTTGTAAATGATTGACGGCAAAAGTGATGAACATCACAAGCTGTGCAATCGGATGTAGAACGAGGTGACTTTGAAGTATAAAAGGAGCTGTATGAAAGTACTGCTACTGAGTGCTGCAGAAGTTAACGAAGTTACACACCGATAGACACCAGTGCAAGCAGCTGTGCTGCTTGGCAGGGTGGCGTTGCACGTTTGTGGATGCCAATTACTAGTTAAGTCAATGCATAAAAAGGTACTCAAGGGCACACAATGGATGCCTAGACGTATATTACCGATGAAGGACGTGGAAGACTGCGATAAGCTTCGGGTAGCTGTCAACAAGCTATTATCCGGAGATTTCCGAATGGGGAAACCCAGCACGAGTCATGTCGTGTTGCCGTTAACTGAATACATAGGTTAATCGAGCGGGAACCAACTGAACTGAAACATCTTAGTAGGTTGAGGAAGAGAAAGTAAATAACGATTCTCGGAGTAGTGGCGAGCGAAACGGGATGAGCCCAAACCTTTTAAGTTTTGATTACATCTTACGTTGTTTAACAGCGTTGCTTTTGGCGATTGTGCAGTCGTCTTTAGTGCTTGTCGCAGTAGCTCAGTTGGTAGAGCGTCGACCCCTAAGGTCGAAGGTCGCGGAGACATAGTACCTCCAATCTAGTCGTGTTGCTGCTATGGATCCTATGCAGCACCACAATGGTTGGACCGAAAAGTCTGTAGTTCGAATCCCGCCTGCGGCACCAAAGACAATTTTAGCTGAGCTTCGGTTCGCGATGTTGTCTTTAGCACCTGGTGGGCGGTTTACGCCGCCCACCAGAAATCCAAGTTAAACAAATGTAAGATGTAATTAATACGGCTGATAGGCTAATGCTTAAGAGGGGTTGTGATATTACACAAGACCAAGTCAGAGGACTGAAACTTTGGTTTCAGTGATCTGATTTGCGACCAGCAGCTATCACTGACTGGATAAGGTAAAAAATTAGCGTGGTTAGCAGAATAAGTTTGAATGCTTAGCCAAAGGACGTGAAAGCCGTGTACGTGAAAACGACGCTGACCTTATATGTGTTTTATCGAGTAGGGCGGGGCACGAGAAACCCTGTCTGAATCCGGCTGGACCACCAGCCAAGGCTAAATATAATATACGATCGATAGTGAACTAGTACAGCGATGGAAAGGTGAAAAGAACCCC
>JBATSO010000005.1:0-20188 GCA_049293335.1 Saccharimonadales bacterium (SeqCode) | reverse complement strand
GTACGGCGCTTGATTGGGTGCAGGATTTTTCGAAGCTTTTTTCTCTGATGTTTGGTGTGGTAGCAACAAGCTGGTCGTAGACTTTTTGGAGGTCGTTCGCTGCTGCGTTTAGTCTAGTGGTTTGGGCCTTTTCGGTGCGTATTTTTTGGGTGTGCTCACGTATAGAACCTAGCGTGATAAGCCCAACCGAAACAAGCACGATGAGTATGGCCGCCCAGGTGATAACCTGACGAGCTGATGGGTTTGCCTTGGTTTTTGTGGTTTTTGTGGGTTTTTTGCGGTTAGTGCGGGGCATGTGTTTAGTATACCACCCGCCGTTTGGTTTTTGACTTTATGGGCACGCTGGGCGTAGAGCGAGCATGTTTTCTCAACGAAGTGTTTCTTGTGTCTATACTTTTTTAAAATATCATTCTTTTTAGGTGTTGGCCGGTGTAGCTTTGCGGGGCTTTTGCAATTTGCTCGGGGGTGCCTTCCGCGACGATGGTGCCGCCGGCGTTGCCGCCCTCTGGGCCCATGTCTATGAGCCAGTCGGCGCTTTTTATGACGTCTAGGTTGTGTTCTATAACGACCATGCTATTGCCCGCTGTCACGAGCGCGTGCAGGACATGAAGCAGCTTTTCGACATCAGCCATATGGAGGCCGGTGGTTGGTTCGTCAAGTATGTAGAGCGTGCGGCCGGTGGGTCGACGTGATAGTTCGCTGGCAAGCTTTATGCGCTGCGCTTCACCGCCACTGAGCGTGGTCGCTGGTTGGCCGAGGGCTATATAGCCGAGCCCAACGTCCACCAAGGTCTGGAGCTTACGTGCAATGGCAGGGATGTTTTCAAAGAACTCGAGCGCCTGCTCGCAGGTCATTTCCAGTACGTCGCTAATGGTTTTACCCTTGTAGTGGATTTCGAGTGCTTCGCGGTTGTAGCGTTTGCCGTGGCAGACTTCGCACGGTACGTATACATCGGGCAAAAAGTGCATTTCTATTTTTATAATGCCATCACCCGAGCAGTTTTCGCAGCGGCCACCCTTGACATTAAAGCTAAAACGTCCAGCGGCGTAGCCCCGCAGTTTGGCCTCTGGCACGCTGGCAAAAAGTTCGCGAATGGGCGTAAACAAGCCAGTGTACGTTGCGGGGTTACTGCGCGGCGTACGGCCAATTGGCGACTGGTCGATTATGATGGCTTTGTCGAGGTGTTCAATCCCCTGAATGTCATCATGGCGGCCAGGCACGGTACTAGCGTGGTGCAAACGGGCATGGAGTTCTTTGGCCAGAATGTCGTTTATAAGACTAGACTTGCCGCTACCCGACACACCGCTCACTACTACCAGCTCGCCCAGTGGAATGTCGACCGTTACATTCTGCAAGTTGTTTTCGCGCGCACCTATGATTGATAGTTTTTTACCGTTGCCCTTGCGACGCTTCTTAGGCACGGCAATGGCTTTGCGGCCTGATAAGTATTGGCCTGTAATACTCTCTGCCGATTTTTCTACCTCAGCCGGGCTGCCATGGGCTACTACGTGACCACCGTGTATGCCCGCCCCAGGGCCGATATCGAGCAGGTAGTCGGCTGTGCGAATGGTGTCTTCGTCGTGTTCCACGACCAGCACGGTGTTGCCTAAATCTCGCAGGCGTTTTAGGGTAGCAATCAGGCGGTTGTTATCGCGCTGGTGCAAGCCAATACTCGGCTCATCGAGCACATACAACACACCCATCAGACCCGAACCAATTTGGGTTGCCAAACGAATACGCTGCGCTTCACCGCCACTGAGCGTGGTTGCGCTGCGGAGGAGCGTTAGATAATTAAGCCCCACGTCTTGCAAAAATTGCAGTCGAGCCGAAATTTCCTTCAGCACCAAGCGAGCAATCTTCATTTCTAGGTCGTTTAACTGCAATGTTTTAAAATACTCCAGCGCATCATCGATCGAAAGTTCGCAAATATCCATAATAGATTTGTCGGCAATGGTCACGGCCAAAACCTCGGGCTTCAGGCGGCGACCACCACAAGCCACACACGGTTTTTCTTGCATAAAGCGCTCAATATCACGGCGCATAAAATCGCTTTCGGTTTCTTTATGGCGCCGTTCGAGGTTTGGTATTACACCCTCGTAGGTTGTGTTAAAAGCGCGCCCCTTACTAAGACTCACGCGGTAGATTTGCTCGCCTGTGCCATACAAAATTCGTTCCATGTTTGCGGTGCTAATGTTGGCTGTCGGCTCTTGCAAACTAAAGCCAAACTTTTCACCAACAGCCTGGAGCTTGCGCACATACCAGTTATCCATATTTATGCGGTTATAGGGGCGAATAGCGCCCTCGGCAATGGTTAACCGACCGTTTGGAATAACCAGTTCTGGGTCAACAACCAGTCGATTCCCCAGCCCTGTGCAGACCGCACAGGCCCCGTGCGGACTGTTAAAGCTAAAAGTGCGTGGTTCGAGCTCTGGAATGGCCACCTCTGGGTGGTTTGGGCAGGCGTACATGAGACTAAAGCTGAATTCTTCGTTGTTGTCGGCATTTACCACCAGTAGTTTGCCTTCTGCCACATCGAGCGCCTGCTCGACACTTTGGGTTAAACGCACGCGCGAATCGGCGTCGTTCACTAAACGGTCGACTACAACTTGAATGTTATGGCGAATATTTTTATCGAGTTCGGGGAATTCATCCAGCGCGTATACCACGCCGTCTACCCGCACACGCGCAAAACCTGCCCGCAAATATTGCTCTGAAATATGCTCGAAGGCACCCTTTTTATCAACCACAATTGGTGCCAGTACCATCAGCTTTGCGCCCTCAGGCTGCGTTGCTACCTGGTCAATAATGTTGGCAGCAGTTTGCCGCACCACAGGCGCATTACATTCGGGACAATGCGGCACACCAATGCGCGCGTACAACAAGCGTAAATAATCATAAATTTCTGTTACCGTTGCGACCGTAGAGCGCGGGTTACGGCTGGTCGATTTTTGGTCGATAGAAATCGCAGGACTCAGTCCATCAATCTGATCAACATCGGGCTTTTCCATGAGGCCCAAAAACTGGCGAGCGTAAGCGCTCAAAGACTCCACGTAGCGGCGCTGGCCTTCGGCATAAATGGTGTCAAACGCCAGACTTGACTTACCCGAACCACTTAAACCAGTTATAACTACCAATTTTTCGCGCGGTATGGCAACGTTAATATTTTTGAGGTTGTGCTCGCGGGCCCCCTGAACAACAATTTCTTCATGCATCATAAGTTGGTCTAGTATACGCTACTCCCCTGTTTTTTTCCATACTTTGCGCTACAATGAAGTAATGCTATTTAAAAAACACACCCGCCGAATTGCAACCGATATAGCAGGCTATTGCCTGTTGCTTCTTGCGCTCCTTACAGGCTGGCTGCCTGGCCCTGGCGGCATACCACTCGCACTAGCAGGCCTGGGACTATTAAGTATCCACAATAAATGGGCCATGGATCTCCGCGAATACCTTTTGAAACATGGCGGTAAGGTTGTGCATTTTTTCTTTCCAAAACACCCAATCGCCCAGTGGGCATACGACATTGTGGCTGTTGCGCTATTTATAGTAGCGGCGTATTTAGGCTGGAAACATGCCGCAATTTGGCAAGTTTCAGTGGCTGCCAGTGCGTTTTTTGCTGCGGTTTTTATATCACTCATGAACCGAGAGCGCCTAGAGACATATCGTAAACGAACAAAGAAGACTAGAAACACCCAAACATAAGCATTTTATAAAACATACTTGCTTTTTTAAGAAATATTTGCTATAATCGGCCTCATAACACTTGTGAGGTGGTTAGAAATGCAAGAATTTCTGGTTCTGGGTCAAGTACCTGGTACTTCAGTCGAAATAACATTTGATATGTGGCTGTATGGTATGGTTTGGCTGGCAACTATTTGCCTACTGGCCGTGGTGCTGCCCATTTTTAGTCGACTCGGCTACGGTGTGCAAGCACGCGTTCGAGCCCGACGAGCCTTAAAGTTACTTACGCAATACAACCTCTTATAAGATTACTTAGTCAATCATTGTCGACAACAGGCATAATACTTTCGGCGTAAAGCTGAAGTTCTTCAAGCAAGTAACGTTTATCTGCTTCTTTGACCGAGCCTGCGAGTTCTTGTAAGCGGTGCATATACCGTGCGAGTCGGCTCGTTGTACCGCCTTCCATTATCATGGCGTAGCGGTGCGCTTCCCAGGCAGCCCGTTCTTCGTCGGTTAACGCCTGTGGGAAGTTCCGCGCTTTATACAGTGGCAAGAGCTGTGTGAGGCGTGTGTCGTGAAAATCGTGCGCGAGTTCGGCTAGTTCTTCGGGAGCAGCGGCGCGTACAACCGACATTGTTGTATTGTCGTGGTCGTTAAAAAAACCGTCGTAGAGTCGGGCGTCGACAGTTTGGTCAGCTTGACTTTGCCGCGTAGCTTGGGCTTGGTCCAAAAGCTCAAGCGCCTGCAAAATGTGCTGCGTAAATTCGGGATGTTTTTGTAGCGTTTCGCGGTGCTTAGCAGTTTTTGTTAGGTCAATTTTGATTCTTTCCTGCGATGGCCCATCAAGTACGCCAATGGGCGCAATGGCCGGGCAACGGTTAAATTGCATGGTTTTTACAGGCAAACGTGGCGGCGCTTTTTGGTCTTTGACCCACTGCCACCGTTCGGCAAGCTCAACGGGGCTCAGCGCTAAAAACGGCGTTGGGTCGTAACGCAAGTCGTACACCAAAGCTCCAGCTTTTTTTGGGTGCTCAACGAGATGCATAGCCACTGTCGTTTTTTCGGCGTCATTATCATACTTGCCACTGCTGTACACAAATGGTTCGCCGCTGCCAACAATTTTCTTCACACTCGCTTTGTCTCTATGGGTCAGCAACCACGTAAATAACTTCGGTTGTTTTTTCTGAATAAGCTTAGCCAGCTCAATCGAAGCTCGAACGTCTACCAGCGCATCATGGGCGCCAACATGTTCAATGTTATTAGCCTTGGTGAGTAGTTCCAGCCGATTACCTGGCTTGCCGTCGACTGTTGGCCACTGAATACCCTCGGGGCGCAAAGCCCGCGTCATACGCACCACGTCTAGCAAATCCCACCTGCTCCGCCCATCTTTCCACTGCCACGCGTAGGGATCATAAAAATTTCGATAGTGTACATAGCGCATAAACTCATCATCAAAACGTATGCTGTTGAAACCCACAAAAATTGTGCCTGGCGTAGCTACTTGTGTGCTAAAAAATTGCAAAAATTCTGCCTCACTCACACCATCAGCACGAGTTTGCTGCGGCGTAATGCCAGTAATGAGTATGGCGTCTGGCGAGGGCAAAATGTCTTCAGAAAGTTTAATAAGCACATTAACAGGCTCGTCAATGGGGTTCAGCGCTAAGTCAGTACGCTGCCCCGCAAACTGCATAATACGGTCCTCGCGCGGATTTATGCCCGTCGTTTCAAGGTCATACCAAAAAAAAGTCTGCTCTACCGCCATATACATTCAGTGTAACATGGCACTACCTCAGGCCACCTACTGATCATTCGGCTCAAATTGGAGCTAAAACTCCATTTCGCCAGATTTAAACCGAATGGTGTCACCTGGCTTGGCCCCGCTGCGCACTAGGTCGTGCAAAACGCCGAACTTTTTAAGAATACTGCGCAGTCGGGCAATCGATTCTTCGTTCGTAAAGTCAGTGCGGGCTACAAATTTATCGACCTTGGCGCCCAGGACCGTAAAGCCTGTTTCATCTTTAGTAACCTGCCAGCCATCCTCATTCGCCAGCCGAAGCACTGGCAGCCCGCCCTCTGGTTCGGCCGCTACTGCTTCGGCCTGTTGCCGCTGACGTTCTTTTTGCACCAAGGCATGTGTAGCAAACAAAACCTCTTTGACTCCCATGTGAGCTTGCGAGGACATCGTCAGCAGCACAACGCCCTTCGGTAACACTTTTTTCAGTGCTTGCTCGGCCTCTTCGACCAGTTCGGGTATGCTAAGGTCTGTTTTGGTTAAAACCACAATTTGCGCCCGGGACGATAAATCTACAGCGTAGTTCTTTAGTTCATTTTGAATGGTTTGATAATCTTTTACCACGTCATCACTGGTTGCGTCGACCAAATGCAGCAACACGGCCGTGCGTTCGACGTGGCGCAAAAATTCGTCGCCCAAGCCCTTGCCTTCCGCTGCACCTTCTATCAAACCAGGGATGTCGGCAATCAACATGCTGGTGTCTTTGGCAATATCGGCTACACCAAGGTTTGGTGTGAGGGTCGTAAAGGGGTAATCAGCGATTTCCGGTCGCGCGTTGCTCACGACTGACAGAAAAGTTGACTTACCTGCGTTTGGTAGCCCCACTAAGCCAACATCGGCAATCAGTTTTAGTTCGAGTCGTAAATCGCGTGCCTCGCCCTCGCCGCCTGGTTCTGCAAATTTCGGCGCCTGGCGTACCGAGCTTATAAAGTGAGCATTGCCAAAACCACCGCGGCCACCAGCGGCAACCACAAATTCTTGGCCATCACTCGAAAGGTCGACTAGTTCAACACCGTCAGCATACACCACTGTGCCAACAGGCACTGCCACGCGTAAATCTTTGCCGTTGCGGCCGTGTTTACGGGTTTTGCCGCCGTCACCGCCGGCCGGTGCCGTTAATTCGCGGTGAAACCGAAAAGAAACCAGCGTATTTTGGTTGCGACTGGCTGTAAAAACAATGCTGCCGCCGTCACCACCATCGCCACCATCTGGTCCGCCGCGGTCAACAAACTTTTCATGTCGAAAGCTAACGCGCCCTGCGCCACCATCTCCCGCCACCACTCGGACCGTTGCTGTATCTATAAATTTCATTACTTACAGTATAGCAGAGGTTTTGAAATTTGCAGCGTAATATGTTCTAGCGATAAATGTAGTTTGGGTAGGCGTTTACAGGTACCACACCAAATCCTACGCGGCCAAAGCCAGCGATTCCGTTCATGTCGCTAATCTTCATAGTGCCGTTATCGTACACTTCTTCAACAATCCCCACGTGACCAGCCCAACCAGATCCAGTCTGGAAAATAGCGCCCGCGACAGGCGTAGAGCTAACATTCCAACCACTAATGCGCCCGTAGTAGGCCCATGTATTCGCGTTACCCCAGTTCCCCGGAGCACCGGCTCGAGCGGCGGCATAATACGTACACCAACCCCAATCATAGCCGTTCGAGCCATAATTTGGCGTAAAACTAACACTCCGCGCCACCGCACGCGCTGGTGCAACTGTTACGATTTGCCCATCGGGTATAATTATGCGGCGACCAACCACTAAGCCAGATTGCTCGGCATCATTATATTGAGCAATTTTATCGGCGTTAGCATGGAATGTGGCGGCGAGTGTTTGAGGCGTATCGCCATTGATAACCGTGTGAACAATGCCGTTTACAGGTGGAATTACTAATTTCGTTCCCGCTGCCACAGTGTTGGCAGTAAGGTTATTTGACCAACGGATGCTTTCTGAGGTTACGCCAAACTTTTGCGCCACAGCGCCAACGTCTTCACCATCGACAACAGTATACTCTGTAATATCGCGCCAACTTTTTAGAACCGTATTCACCACTTGTGGCTTGGTAACTACCCCTGTATCACTGGCGCTGACAACTACTGCCACGTGGGCACTTTGAGCTTGGTTCGCAATTGGCGTTTTTTCGGGGAGGTTTACAGCCTTGGCTACATTGGCCGCCACATCGTAAGAAGTAAGCCTATCCACAGGACTGGCTACAGTGGCAACACTATTTTGGGCAGCCACAATCGCCTTTTTTGGCGTATGTTTGGCACTAGCAGCCACAAAAAAAACTACTCCAACGAGTAGCAAAAGATTTGCACCAATTAAGCCTGTGCGAATAAGGCGTTTTTTAACGGTTTTGCGACGCAGAACTCTTTGCAAACGATTACTTGCAAGCTGCCGTCTTCTTTGTAAACGTTGGGCCGCAAGCGACCTTGACTGTGAAATACTAATACAACTTCTCCTTGTGCCCGCAAGTTTACAAAAACTTTTGGACACCACTTTTATACAGTTATTAGTTTGATATTACTGTGTAGCCGCGTTTCAGACGGCAGTTTAGTTCTATTTCGCTACGAGTATGTATAAAAGATAACCACCTGTTTAGTTTAAGAAATATAAACAAAATGGTTACGGCACTATGGTAGCAAATTGAGCTATCTTTTGCAAATTTTACAGGGGTGAATATGGCTATTGACAGAGTTTATGGCAGTATTTTGCGGTCAATGCTTCGTGCTCTTGTACAGTACGTGAAAAATAAGTTGTGCCATCATCGCCCGCCACAAAAAACAACCAGTCGGTCGGCGCAGGATTGGCCACTGCCGCAAGCGAACTAGCGCTAATATTGCTAATGGGTGTTGGCGGCAAGCCTGTGTGAAGACGAGTGTTGTACGGGGTGTCGTAGGTAACGTCTTTGCCCTTGCCCGCCAGAACTGAACCGTAGAAAGCAGTCACATCGCTGCCTAAGCTCATTGGCATACGAAACCGCTTAATAAACACTTGCGCCGCCTGGGCGCGGTCGGACTGATGAATAACCTCTTGTTCGACTATAGAGGCTATAATCAAACCCTGGTACAACGTAAGCCCCTGCTTGGCAAAGCCTTCTTTAATGGCGGGCGTTAAGTGGTTTTGAAGCTGCAAAATAGACTGTTCTACAACTGCTTTGGCGGTGGTAGTACTGGTACGCTGGAATGAGTCGGGGTATAGGTAGCCTTCTAGGCTATTGCCTGCTGGCTTATCAACTAAAATTGGGCTATTTTCGTACTGCTGCGGCTGCAAGGCGGCATCGACCGATTCAGGACTAAAGCCTTGTTCTATAAGTGATTGCCTAATTTGATCGAGCCGCTGACCAGGCAAAATTGTTACCAAGCTAGTTGCGACTTTGCCGTGCGTTAAATGACTCACTATGGTCGGTACATCAAGTTGACGCGTGAGATCGTAGGTACCTGCCTCGAGATATTTGCTGGCGTTATGCCAACGAGCATAGTATTCGAACGCCTTAGTGCTGCGAATAAGACCACTCGTTTTTAGTTGGGCCGCAATGCTCGCCACGCTCGCCCCTTGCGGAATCGTCACAGACACAGTTGTACTGGGGCCACCAACTGCCTTGAGGTTCGAAGAATACATAGCCCATAAGGCAATTACCGCCAGCAAACCTAGTATAAAAATAACGGCAAAAACGTGGGTAAGTTTTCGTACAAGCGACGGTTTTGACTTAGAATAACTTCGGTTGCGATACATTATACTGCTAGCTCCGCTGACGTTTCATCTTCAAAATAACGTTCCAGTATGAGTGCTGCCGCCATGGCATCGATATCGGCTTTGCTATACGGCTTGTTTGACTTGGCTTTTAGAACATTTTCAGCTTCTACACTCGAAAGCGCCTCTTCGACCAAATAGATTGGTACCTCTAGCTGTTTGCGAAGCTGGCCTACAAACGCCAATACGTCTCGTGTTTGCTGACTTTCTGAGCCATCGAGACTATGCGGCAAGCCTACAATCACCCTGCCTGCCTTTTCATGCTCTATAAGCGTTCGGAGCTCGGCAATTACCTCTGGGTTGTTTTCGAGAGTGCGCAGAGGACGCGGCAGTTTTGCTACCGTATGAGCTATGGCGACCCCAATTCTTTTTGCTCCATAGTCAATGCCAACACAATATTCAGCGACCGTCATGTGTTACTTGCTCCCTGTTGGCTTGGCGATAATAATGGTGATTTTTTTGGTGTCTTTTGGCGCGGTGCTTACCCAAAATGGGCTGTATTTAACCTGAACCTCAGTGACACCTGGAAGTGAACTTATAGCCGATTTGATATCGCCCGCCCGCTTGCCTGCCACTTGTTTTTTAAGCACCTCAGCGTTAATTTCGGGGCCAGCTACCGACTGAGCTTGCACAGCCACTACGGCTGTCGAGGGCGTGCCAGGCGCTTGCTGTGTAAAGACCGCTGCCGCCACGCCATCATCCAGAATTTTTTGCTTCCCTTGGTTAATCTGCTTTTTAACATTGGCAACTACCAGTGTTTGTAGGTCTGCCTGTTTAAGGCCAAGCATGGTGTAAGTTACGGCTGAGGTAACGGTAACTGTGTCGGCAGTATCGCCCGCCTTTGCCGATGTACTTACCTGTGGGTCACCCGCCAAAAAAGTCGTAGGAACAGGCATGACACCCTTGGCTTTTAATGCAGTTTGCAGGTCTGTCTTTAACTGAGTAGTGTCTTGGCTGGCTATTTTGGCTTTTGCGTTATCAATATCACTTTGAGCAACAACCTTCGTAATAACATCTGTGCCACCACTGGCCGATCCAACGCCCAAGCCAGAGCCACTAAATTTAGAGCCATCAGAAAGGTTGTATTCTGACCCCGCCTTCAAGGCTATAATATCTATCTCTTTCGTAGAATAAAGTGCACAACTTCCGCTCGTAAAGCTATCGAAAGAATACATGGCAGCCTTTTGCGTAATGTAGGTATGACTGTTGCTCGTAATGCTTGAGCCAATTGGAATGGGGTCGGGCTTTTCGCTTATGTTGGGCGCACACTGAGTAGCTGTAAATAGTACGGTACCGCTGGCTTTTTGGCCGTTATTTTGTTGGCCAGTTGCCGCAACCTGCTGGGTGTAGGTTTTAGGCGTACTTTGCGACACAGCAGGCACAATGCTGTTTTTGAGTTCAACTTCTTTGCTAGCAGTGTCAAGTGTGAGGTTTAGGTTCGACTTTATAAACTGCGAATTTGTCGCAATTGAAACCTCGGCTTTTGGCAGTATGACGGTGGCAACAAACCAACCAGCCACCAACAGAGCTAGTAGTAGCACCCCAAGCAAAACTCGTAGACGAAACTTTTCAAAGCTTGGAACCGCTAGTTTTTTGTTATGCTTCACGGGCGCCACCTTGGATTCGGCTGTATCAACCTCAGAGGTCACAGCGTCTTCGGGGTCTTCAAGAGTCATTTCTTCGACTGGGTCAATGGCACGAGGCGTTTCTGTAAATGTTGCGCCAGCCAAGGTACCTATGGGTGTTTTCGCCTCGGCGGCAGGGTCAAACTCGGCAGCGTCCTCGTCTGCGGGGTTGATGCCGCCGCTCATATCAGCAACTTCAAGCGATTCATCGATACTATCGGGTTCATCACTGATTTGTTCTGGTAGCTTTGGAATAACTGGTTTACTGGTGGGAGTTTGGGCCACATGTAACCCTACCAAACCGGCTAGAGGAAGTAAGCTAGCTTCGGTGGTGACTAAAACTAGGTTTTTTTCGGACTGTTCGGCGCTGCGTTTCAGGAGCTTCATATTGACAACGCTTTGCAAAACGCTAGCCCGTTTTGGCAAGACAAGTGCAATTATAGTGCCTTTAGCGGTGTTTAGTTTGTCGATAATGGCAGTAATTTCATCGTCGACGTCAACATAAATGGTCTGTTTTGAGCTTGTTCCCTTAACTGTACTTAGTTTTGGCGAATCAAGCTTGGGTGATTTTAGTTTGATTTTTGAGCTAGACATGTAAGATCCTATCGAGTTTTTCTTTCACAGTGTCGCCGCTGGCGCCTGTATATTGTACAGTGTCTAGACCAACTCGCAGCAGGCCCATGGCAGTTATGTACGTATGGTCGGTTATTTTACTTGTTTGGTCGGTTATGCCAACCACTTGGTCGGGATGCACATGTTCTATGATAGGCTTGCGCGTAAATGGTAGGCGTGTGTACCAGTCGCTATCATGCAAGCGGTCAACCAGCATTTGTAAGCTTGAACCACCGCCACACAAGTAGAGCCTGTGAGGCAAATGATCGAGCTTTGTAAACTCGCTCAGGGCGAGTTCGACGCCACTTACCCACACATCGAGCACCTTTTGCACGGCCTTTTCAACCTCATCAACCTTGGCAGCAGGAACCGAGCCTACACCTAAACCAAGTTTGTACTGCTCGGCAGTTTCAAATTCGACACTCACATCTCGTTCGATAGAACGCGTAAAAGCCCTACCGCCAATACCGAACATTTTTGTCCCCTGTACGCCACCATCGTTTACCACGGCAATGTCGGTTGTGCCGCCGCCAATATCCATAAGAATAGCACTCATACTTGCCGACTGGTCGTCACCAATAACCGAACGCGCCACTGCAAATGGCTCTGCTGCCACTGCTACTAAGTCAAGGTCAAGTTGTTCGGCTGTGCGCTCAAGTGCTCCTATGTGAATAAGCGGCGCAAAAGCCGTATAAAGCTGTACCAGCACATCGCGGCCCTGAAAACCAACGGGGTTGGTTACGGGGTAGCCATCTATTTCGATACCAACAAGTGCACTATTTACTAGCTTAACCTCAACCTTTTTACCGCCAAGCTCCCAGGCCAGTTGCTGCTTAGCCTTGGCCTCAGCCTTTTGCTGCACTAGCTTAATTATGCGTTCGACTTCGGCCATATCAAGCGCCTTTTCGGGGGTTTTTCGAACCACTCGAACAGTCATGGTGGTGCCCTTTACGAGTTCGCCCGCGATCCCAATCACTGCACTGCGGACGCTAACGCCTGCTTGTTGTTCGGCCTCACTTAGGGCGGTGTCGCAGTTTTCGACAACGCCACCAATATCGGCAATGGCGCCAGCCTGCATGTCGCTCAGCTTTTGATGGGCCCGGCCAGAACCAATTATTTCGATGCCATTTTCGGTTACGCGGCCAATCAGCGCCTTAACATACTCTGTACCGATATCGAGCGCCACGAGGTGCTTTTCGGTAGGAGTTTGGGTGCGCGCCGACTTCACGCCTGACTTCACGCGTGACACGGCCGCACTAACGGCACTTGTTTTAAGACCCTTGATTTTATCAAGCATATGCATCTTATTTTAGCACACTAGTTGCAGCAGTCTCGCACGCGGAAACTTCTTTACCTCCACGAGTTTCGCACTGGAAAATATATGAAACAGCGTTTTCGGGGGTTGGTAAAATGAAATTTTTGCTACACTAACGCCGCTTTAATACGGCGTATACCAGCGCTTGAGCTTTCTTCTTTGAGGATCTTAAACTTTTTGCCGTCTTCAGCAAGTTGCAGTGTGTGATCAACGTGTGGGCCACCGCAAATTTCGAAACTAAAGGGTTTTTCGGCGCCATCGGCTATCATTTTGTACACTTTTACGGTGTCGCCGTAGCGGTCACCAAACTGGCCAAGCGCACCCAGGGGGCCAGTCGCCTCTGCGGTCGGATATTCAGCAAAGCTCACTTGTAGGTCTTTGGCAATCTGCTCGTTTACGATGTCTTCGACCTGCTTTTTTTGCTCGTCGGTCATTTTTTCGGGGTGGCTGAAGTCAAAACGTAGGCGTTCTTCGGTGATGTTGCTACCGTGTTGCACCACATGGCTGCCAAGCACATCACGCAAGGCTTGATACATAAGGTGTGTCGCTGTGTGGTACTTTTTGTGCTGCAAGGTTTGGCCACCAAGCCCACCTTTAAAGACCCCTTTTGTTGCAGTTTGTGAACGAAGTTTTTGTTCCTCCATTTTGCCATCGAATTCTGAACGCCAATTTGTATACATTCTTGCATCTGAACGCTTGAATACTTCTTCGAGCGTAAGTTCAAGAGGGAAACCGTACGTGTCATACATAAGAAAAACAATATCACCATGTACATCTTTTTTTAATTCCCCATCAACAAACTCTTCCTGGCCATTCTTGAGGGGAGTTCCGACTAGCATTTGTTCGATACGCTTGTCTAGTTCTCTAATACCGTTTCGGAGGGTCTGGCGGAAAGCTTTTTCTTCTTTTACGAGCACGGCGATAATTTGCTCGCGCTGCCCAGCAACTTCAGGGAAATCATCGGCGTACAGGTCGGCAATTACGGGCACGATTTCTTGCAAAAAGTTTTGCTCTATACCAAGTTCAAAGGCAAAGCGAATGGCACGGCGCAGCAAGCGACGCATAACGTACCCCTGTTCTTTGTTGCTCGGCACACAACCATCTACAGCCAAAAAAGTTGCGGCGCGCAGGTGGTCGGCAATGACACGCATGGCATTGGTGTGTGCTTCGTAGTTCTTGCCGCTCAGCGTTTGCAGCTTTTCTATAATCGGCCACAGTAGGCTAATCTTGAAGACATCTGGCTTGTTAAGTTTGGCTGCCGCAATCCGCTCTAACCCCCCACCAAAATCAACATTTTGTGCAGGCAGCTTCTCGAAACCATTTTCGGTACGCACATACTCCATAAAAACTGAATTACCAATTTCCATGTAGCGACCGCAGTCACAATTGGGGTGACAAAATTCACCGTATGACGAATCGTGCTCTACAAAATCAAACTCATAAAATACCTCACTAGATGGTCCGCCGGGCTCGCCAATGGGCATATCCTCTATCTTCCCGCCCCTGCACCACCAATTTGGTTTGCCACCATAAAAGAATATTCGCTCACCAGGTTTCATTCCGCGCTTAAATGCTTCTTGTTCTGAACCTAAGTCGGCCGCGGCTGCGTCTATACCCCTATCCTTAAACAGCTCTTTCCAGATCTCGGGACTTTCTAGGTCTTTAGGAATTCCGCATGCCTCGTTGCCAATATAACAAGTGACATACAGTTTTTTAGGATCAAGCCCAACAACATCTGTTAAAAATTCCCATATCCATGGTAATTGGTCTTTTTTAAAATAGTCGCCCAGGCTCCAGTTGCCAAGCATTTCAAAAAAGGTCGTATGGCGATTGTCGCCAATTTCCTCAATGTCCTGTGCGCGCAAACAGGTCTGGCTATCAACTAAGCGATTTCCCTTAGGATGTGCTTCGCCAAGCAAGTATGGTAAGAGTGGCTGCATGCCGCTACCTGTAAAGAGCGTGGTTGGGTCGTCTTTCAGCACCAGCGGCGCCCGCGGGATCTCGGAATGTCCTCTGTCTTGGAAATATTTTATGTAAGCGTTGCGAATTTGTTGTGCGTTCATATAGCAGCTAGTATAACAGAGGTCGCGATCTAACTAAAGTGTTACCTAAATAACTATGCCACCGCCTACTACTCGGTTTTCATCGTATATAACGGCTGACTGCCCCGGTGTAATCGCCCGTGCAGGTTGAGCGAGAGACACGACAACATTATGCGTTTTTGGTGAGTCACTGGCAGTAATTTCACACTCCACCAGATCAGCGCGGTAACGAGTACGCACCCGATACTTTTTACCTGGTTTCGGTGCCTCATTAATCCAATGTGTTTGTGTTAAAGCAAGCTTGTCATGCCATAAGCGGTCATCTTGCAAGTTGGTCGTCACATACACTTCATTTTTAGCCATATCTTTGCCTGTCACGTAATACGGCAAGCCACCGCCCACACCCAGGCCTTGCCGTTGCCCAATGGTGTAAAAAATTGCCCCCTCATGTTCGCCTATCTGTACACCATTTTGGTCATAAATTGCACCAGGCTTTTGTTCACCCAGTTCATGCAGCAAAAAGTCCTTTATACCAACCTTGCCAACAAAACAGATCCCCTGGCTATCCTTTTTCTGTGCCGTGGCCAGGCCAAATTTTTCGGCCGCAGCTCGTACCTCGGCTTTAGTTTTAAAGTCGCCAATCGGCATGAGCGTACGTTGTAGCGCGGGCTCGGTCACGCGGTACAAAAAGTAAGTCTGGTCCTTTTCGATGTTCAAAGCGGTCATAAGCTGACCATCTTGCACGCGCGCGTAGTGCCCTGTGGCAATCATGTCGGCACCATCGCTCAGTGCGGCCTCAAGAAAAAGCTTAAACTTAATTTCTTGATTGCACATTATGTCGGGGTTAGGTGTTAGGCCCTTTTTGTAGCCATCAAGCATATAGTCGACCACGCGCTGGCGGTATTCGGTTTCGAAGTCGTACATTTTAAAAGGAATTCCAAGCTGCACCGCCACACGTTTAGCATCTTGATAATCCTCTTTCCAGGGGCAAACCATGCCGGGCAAGTCTTTGCTCCAGTTTTTCATGTACACTCCCGTAACATCGTAGCCCTGTTCGACAAGTAGCGCGGCCGTTACCGAACTATCAACCCCACCACTCATACCAACATACACTTTGCTCATACGCCTATTCTAACAGAGGTACACACATTTTTCGACACCGACACCCTCGGCCTCTCCCTACTAATGATCCCTCCAAAAAACTTGCACTCAAACATGCGACACTTTTGGTCCGATCGGACAAAAGGTGTCTGAAGAATTTGATGTGTGTCTAGCAGTTGATTAACGTTGAATTTCGCTGTTATATAGTTGTGATTGCTGCTCAATCTGCTTATGAATCGCAGCCAGTTCGTAGCGTTTACCAAGCCAGAAAGTCGCCATAATTATTGGTACCATTAGTAGCAACGGCCACCAAATATACACGTACTTCACTGTTGTATTACTACCATTTTTATTATTACTGCCTGTGGCGCTCTGGGTTACCTGGCCACTGCCCACACCAACGAGCTGCAAAAAGGCCGTTGCACCCGTAGAATCGGTAGCTTTTACCACCACACGGTATATACCAGCCGACTTATAGGTATGAGTTAATTCGAATGTTCCTGCAAAAGGTTGGCTTTTTAAGTCAGTGGCTGTGCCGTCGCCCCAGTCCACGCTAATCGCATACGGACCAGTACCACCGCTAAGTACGATTGGCCAGCTTAAAATACTACCAACGGGTGCGCCTAGTTTTGCAAGAGTACTGGTGAGGCTAATTCTTTCACCAAAGGAAGCAAACTGCGGGTCTTGAAAACTTACAGAAACCCTATTGCTATCTGGCCCAGCTTGGTCTAGAGCATCGTACACGCGTGCCACAATATCGTTTTGGCCACCAAATAGACTAATTTGAACGCTATAACTTCCGTTCACACATTGAACTGATCCAACAAATATATTATTGCTAAAAATCTTTACCAGCAGACCGTTCGTACAAAGCCCTGTTATGGTTGCGGTACCCGTTGTGTTCGAACCGCCGCCTGGCGTGGCTATAGTAGGCGGTGTGGTCGGCGCAGGGCTAGAAATCTTACCCTGTAGGCCCGTCGTGCCAGATTGCTGAGGTTCAGGGCTGCCAATGGCATAGACATGACCAACCGCACCAAGCAATATCAGCAGCCCAAGGACAAATACTGGAAGACTGTTTTGTAAAAATTTTCGTTTCATTTCGTTTTTATGTATAGAGTACAACTAAATCATACTGCAAAACGTTTGAAACCGCTAGTGCTTTTACAGCCAAGCACCGAATATATGTCGATTTTAAGAGGTCATGTGTTGCAGAACTAACGTCGGTTAGCTTTGCGCACCACGTTTTGGTTGTAGCGCTTGATTGCGCGTGGTAAACCGAAGATTACAAATAGAACTAAACCAACTAGTAGCAGCCCAAGCACAATAAAGAGCAGTGGCAGCACAAAAAAGCTTGTTTTGCCACTTACAAGCTGCCCACTACTACCGTAGCCAAAGTTACCTTCTACCGTGTAGCTGCCCCACATACCGACTTTTGTAAGCTTTGAATTAAAACGTCGAACGCTATCAGGCAGTACGTTGCCGCGTGGGTCTGCGTTGTTAATTTCTATAGTTTCGAGCACCTTGGTGCCTTTTTTTAGTACGACTTTACCGAAAGGTTGTTCGTGAACATTACCAGTGTTTTTAAAACGCGAAACCGCATACAGGTCTTTGTTTGAGGTAAAGAACGAACTGCCGCCTGTTGCTTCTTTGCCGCTACGCACATCGAATGTTTCGAGCTTAACGTTTTCTACAATGTCACCAGGAACTTTTACTAATATAAGTGAACCAACACTGGCCGAAAGCGTTACGTTTTTGGTTGGGTCGGTGCCACTGGCAGGTGCAAATCGCACAGCACCAAAATAGCCACCACCGGCTGCATCTTTCGGTACAGTTATGGTAACTTTTACATCTTTGGTTTGGCCAGCATCGACACTGACGTTCGGTATTTTTGCAATGTAGCGCTTAAGGCTGTGGCTGGGGGCATATTTGTCGGCATCGAGAATAAGGGCGGGCTGACCATCTTCGCCGTTGCCTGCTACGAAGTCGTTAATAATTGCTTGGTATTCTGAGTTCGTTTTTGTGAGGTTTTGAATACTTACCGTCAACTGCCTCGTTTCACCTGGGTTAATAGTAAGGTCGCTGCGAACAGGCGAAACCTGCATGGCGTTACCGCTGCCTGGCATATTTTGTGCAGAGGCTACTTGGGTCATGGTAGCTAACACCAGCAAACTTACCAACACCATTATTCGTGAGATTTTTTGTGAAATTTTGTGCATATTCCCCTCTTAGCTGTTAGTCTTTACCCTTATGGTAACAGAACTTTTTGGGCTTGCCAATAAAAAACCACTAAAACTAAAAGCTCGCTAAGGCCACATAGGTCAGCGTACTCACATAAATACCCGGCGCCTGATCTTTGCTAACATTTGCAACATAACTTATGGTAAAAAGCCTAAAATTGTCGGGGTCGGGCGAACTCACCAGCGTTTCGCCTGGTACAAACCGAAAATAATCGGCACGGTTATAGTCGCCGCTAACTGCACCTACGCCAGCACCTTCTACATTTTTACCCACCGCTGGCACACTATTAGCCCGCAGGTTTAGCCCAAACTGGCTTACTCCCCTTCGAGAAACATCGCTCGAAGCGAGCGCAGGTAGCGCGTTTATACCTGACGTCATGGTCGTGCCGAGCACCCGTATGCTATACCCGTAGTCGGCGTTGGTTGCAACGAGCATTTGGGTTTGGCCAACTGCGGTACGCGTAGGACTAAATTCACCGAAGTCAATGTAGTTGCCCTGCGCAGTGGCGCAATCGTTGTTTTGAATGGTGTTGGCTATACAAAACAGCAAAAAAGGTGGTACATACGACTTCACATTTAGCCCAGCCGATAGATACGCTACAGCCAAACCAGCAGCATCGTGCCGCATACCCGTTGCGTTAGGCCCCGTAAATGATTCGAGCCGAGCATACACGGTGCCAGGGTTTGAGGGGTTATGCACGTTTTGTAGCACAAAACTTACACGGTTTAGCGTGGTTGGCGCCGGGCTGGACCGCGTTACAATAAGCTCATTGGCGTTGGTAGTTGTACCAAGACTAAACCCCGACATACCACTTTGGGAAGCCAATGTGGCTGCCGTAAAGCTTAGACCATTCGGCGCCGTACACGGCTGCCCAGGAAACGGGTCGTTTACACAAAGCTGGAGTCGAAACGAGCGAACAGAACCCGCAGATTGCCCCGAAAAAGACAGTTCATACTCGGTGGTAGCATCGGTAGTGTTGTTGGCCGCACGAAACTCGCGGGAAGCAAACTCGGCAGCATGTGCCCTAGGCAAAAATGGCGGTAGCATACAGAACAGCCCTACCATAAGTAGGGCTGTTGTACCCCAGAGGACCAAGTGCGTGTGCCGTAGTCTTCTGGTCTTCATGTGTTTCCTTTTAGTAGGGCTAGAATGTACCCACGCCTATCAGGCTGAAGTTCTCGGTGTAAATACCAGCAGCAGTGGTTGGTGAGGCAGTGGCTGCGAATCGGATCTTGTTCATGACACCGTTAGCCTGGCCAGTTGAGCTGGCTATCTTACTCCCGTAGGTGTACGTTACACTGTCGTTAACTGTGGTGTTATCCATGATGTAAGCAGGGGCAGTTGTTTTCCAGCGAGCAACAGCTGTATTGGTACCCGTACCACCCGAGACGGCTGCACCGTCATCAACAGTTGCGCCAAATGCTGCTACACCCTGAGTAATGGTTGCACCTGTTGCGCTACCACCGCCGACAGCCGGAATACCGCAGGTTGCGCCGTTATCTTTACTTAGGCCAGCACACGAGTTGCTTGCACGTAGGTACAGGGCGTAGCCATTGGCTGCGTTGGTCGAGATTTGTGTATAGACATCTGCGAAATCAATTGCGCTTGTGTCTAAGATTAGGTTCGGACCATGGCCTAATGTTACGGAAGGTGTGTCTGTGGCAGTTGGGCCAGCACAGGCCACCCCTGTATACATTACTTTTGAGGCACACAGGGCCAGTGTTTCCATAACACGAGCTGTTACGGTAATGGGGTTGTTAATAGACATTGCAATACCGCCGTATTCGGTGTAGTTACCTGGTGTAGCAAAGCCACTGTAAGTGCCATATGAAGCGCCTACATAGCCTGTAACACGAGCGTAGAAGGTGTAAGCAGCACTCGGCCCCATACTTGCTGCGGTTGGGTTTGTTACCCCATTGACTTCAAGTGTGAAGGTGCCAGCGGCTTGTGAGGCAGAGTTGGTGAATTTAAGCTGCGAAGCTGCGGGTGTGAGCGACCAGGTACCGTTAGCGGTTAAAGTAGCGG
>JBATSO010000004.1:0-21941 GCA_049293335.1 Saccharimonadales bacterium (SeqCode) | reverse complement strand
GATTTTCCAGCCTAAAAACGTGCTAGGTCGGACCTTGCCAACTTTCTCGCGTGCGTGGACGAGGTGCTGATGTAATAAACTTGTATATAAAACACTTTTATTGTACTATGTGAAGAGTAAAGTATGTAAATCTTTCGTACAGAGAAGGTGAGTGTATATGAGTCAGGAAATAAGGCGTTGGCGTCCTGGAAAAGGTAGGGTTATGGTTGCATCTTTAACGGCTACAGTAGCTTTGGCTTCACTAAGTCAATCTGGAGGTGCCGCACAAGTCACGAAGGGAAGCAGCGAGACACGCTCCCGCCAAACAGACGGCCTGTCGCCAGAAACAATCTTTGCTTTTGGAAACATTGTGCTCCCAAGGCCTCCAGCCACGACGACCTTAGAGAGCCCAGAAAGTAAGAAAAATCAAGTAAGTGAGTACGTACTAGGCCCACAGAGAAACCAGAGTATACAGATAATCGTGACCGAGATGGGCAGTAAAGTGGTTGCCAATGGCAACAAAGGTAAGCTGGGTAAGTTCAGTTTTGTGCCGCTGCAAAATAACCCAAAAACAGCCAGTGACAAGTCGGGATGGGGATGGTACGGCAATATGGGCGACAACACGCCACGCGCGGCGAAAGCACCTGGTGTTATAGTGCTCGTGTACCGTGATAAAAGCGGAAAGATAGACTTGTCTCAGGGTGTGCCTTCGCTATCGGTTGTAGATAAAAAGGCACATACGATGTATAGCTTCGATGATTCTGCGCAAGTATCGTTACTGACTGCACAGAACAAGCCACAGAACTACCCAGTTACGCCTGTTTGGACGGTGGGTAGCACCATGCTAAAAGATAGCGCAAACACAAGCTACAGTTGCGGTCCGCAGGTGTGCGAAATTATGGAAACTTCAGCACTACCTACCGCCGTAGACGCACAAGGCTTTGACCAAGCTGTTTTAGGGCAAGCAGCAGACGCTCTAGGGCAATAAAATAATTTCGCTGACTCGAGGCGAAACTCAGGTGAGGACGCGAGTAACTAAGCGACCACTTAACTGGGTTATTTTTGCTATACTGTAAGAATTAAAGGAGTACACATGAATCCACAGCAAGCAGTTGAAGAGGCGAAAAAAAAGTTTACAGCAGCGGTCGAGCGCTACCACGAGCAGCTAAAGCAGTTGCGAACAGGTCGGGCCAGTGCTGCTATGCTCGACGGCGTTATGGTTGAAGCCTACGGTACCCCTATGCCCCTAAACCAGGTTGCCAATGTGACGGCGCCCGAAGCGCAGCTATTACAGATTACGCCATTTGACCCCAGTAATTTGCAAAAAATCGCGAGTGCTATTCGCGATAATCCCAGCCTAGGCATGAACCCAAGCGACGATGGCCATGTGGTACGCGTGCCTGTGCCGCCACTTACTGAGGAGCGCCGCCGCGAGATTGCCAAACAACTTGGCGTTAAGCAAGAAGACGCCATGATTGCCATACGTGCGGTACGTCACGAAGCCATGGATGCTATAGACAAAGCCAAAAAAGACAAATCTATTGGCGAGGACGACGCCAAACGCCTCAGCACTCAAGTCGAAGACGCCATGCAAAAAACCCGCACCGACATAGAGTCTGCCACTAAGGCGAAGGAAAGCGATATCTTAAAGGTTTAGGGTAGATCTTGGAGCTTGGAGCTTAGATCTTAGATCTTAGAAAAGGAGTAGGGAGTTTAGTAAGTGGCGACGCACGATTATAGAGATTTGCAGGTTTGGCAAAGAGCCATTGACTTTGTTGTATCTGTATATGAACTCGCCGACAACTTACCAAAGCACGAAACATATGCGCTTGCCGACCAACTGCGCCGGTCTGCCGTGTCAATACCATCGAACATTGCAGAAGGTCAGAAGCGCCTGAACATAAAGGAGACGATTCAATTCACGGGCATGGCTTTAGGTTCGACCGCAGAGTGTCAGACCCAACTTATAATTATAGAAAAGGTACATAAAATTGACACAAAACAACTGGTAGATACTGCTGATATCATTGGTCGTATGCTAACCGCTCTCATAAAATCATTAAAATCTAAGATCTAAGCTCCAAGATCTAAGCTCCATACGGTATACTAGAACCCATATGGGGACGATTATATTTATTCTCGGCATTTTTTTGTTTATTGGGCTCGTGATTGTGCACGAGATGGGTCACTTTTGGGCGGCGCGTCGCAACGGCGTAGAGGTCGAAGAATTTGGCATCTTTTTCCCGCCCAAACTATGGAAGAAAAAGATGAAGGGCGGCTGGGATTTTACCATAAACCTGCTGCCGCTCGGTGGCTTTGTAAAACTAAAGGGCGAGCACGATAGCGACACCCACAAGGGCAGCTTTGGGGCGGCTAGCGACTGGGCAAAAACTAAAATTATGCTGGCGGGTGTAGCGGTTAACTTTGTAACGGCACTAGTGCTTTTTACGCTACTCGCACTGGTTGGCATGCCAAAGTTGCTCGATAACCAGTTTACCGTGGCCAGCGACACCAAAGTAGTACACCGGCAGTTACTGGTTACATATGTCGAGCCAGGTTCTCCAGCCGAAAAAGCTGGGTTGAAGGCCGAAGACACACTATTGGGCATCAAGGCGGTCTGTCAGGGGGTAGCAGACTGTAAGCAACACTCGAGCGATCTCACCAAAGTCGATGCTGCACAAGTCTTGCCGACCATTACCAAACAATACGCTGACCAAAAAGTAGAACTGTCTTTCCAGCGCAAGGGCGCGAAACATTTAGCCACCGTTATGCTGCGCGACACCGCAACTGTAGAGGCTAGTAAAAAAACACAGAATCCAAAAGGCTACCTGGGCGTACAGCCCAAAGAGTATATTTTGCAGCGCTCGACTTGGTCGGCACCTGTGGTGGCGCTTGGTTTGTCGGCTCAGTTTACGAAAATGACGTTTCAGGGGTTAGGGCATGCTTTGCAGGGTCTGGGCGGGATTATTGCGGGAGTCGTTACTGGCAACACGCCTGCACGTCAACAAGCTCAAACGGCTGCTAGCAGCCAGGTTTCGGGCCCACTTGGTATATTTGTGGTTCTTAAAAGTGGTAGTACGCTCGGCTTTCAATTTATGCTTATGATTATTGCGGTTATCTCGCTCACACTCGCTATTATGAATGTTTTGCCCATACCAGCGCTGGATGGTGGGCGGCTTTACATGATGCTTATTAGCCGCCTTACAAAAGAAAAGCGTTTAACGCCCAAACTCGAAGAAACCATTGTAGGAGCCAGTTTTATGGCGCTGATAGTTCTAATTATCCTAATTACCATTGTAGATGTTAAACGATTCTTCTAAGCAAGCTGCGAAAGACGCCGCGGTGCTACCAACGGCAGAGCTTGAACCTGCAAGCGTTAGTACCGAAAAGCCTGCCAAGAAAGGCATGTGGGGTCCTATTGCGGCTGTGTTGTATACATTATTTATTTATGTTGCAACTCAGGTTGTAGCGAGCCTGGTGCTCATTATTGGCATGAAAGCGCTTGGTTGGAACACCTCTAGGGCAGAAGCATGGTTAGACAATTCTATTCCAGCGCAGTTTGCTTTCATTTTACTAGCCGAGGCGCTATGTATTGCGGGAGTTTTTTGGTTTGTGCGTAGGCGCCAGGTTTTACTACGTACAATCGGCTGGAACAGCGTGCAGATGCGCTATATTGGCGTGGCACTGGTTGGGTTTGGTGCGTACTTTTTAAGCTATATTTTGGTTGCAGTGCTCGCAAGTAAGTTGGTGCCTTCGCTAAACATGGAACAAAAGCAAGAAATTGGCTTTTCTGGTGCCTCAACACCTCTGGAGCTTATGCTCACTTTTGTAAGTTTGGTTATTTTGCCACCGCTTGCCGAAGAAATTTTGTTTAGAGGTTTTTTGTTTACAGGTATGCGGCAAAAACTTAGGTTTCTGCCCGCAGCAATTATTACCAGTATTATATTTGCGGTAGGGCATTTACAGTTTGGGAGCGGTGCGCCGCTGCTTTGGGTGGCAGCGATTGATACGTTTGTGCTTTCGATGGTGCTTTGCTATGTTCGTGTGAGGAGTGATAGTTTGTGGTCGGCGATATTTATTCATGCCATGAAAAACGGCTTGGCATTTTCGGTGTTGTTTTTAGTTAAGTAGCTCGAGTGGTTAAAAAAACATGAGGCAACTGTTCTTATGCTGACCCACATGCACTTTTTGGATGTCATCTTGAGCGAAGTCGAAAGATCTCAGTATGTTTGCACCTAACGAGATCCCTCCACTTCGGTCGGGATGACACGGGGTAAAAAGTGCATGTGGGTCAGGTTCTTATGCTGGGGCGGGCAAAATACTGTACAATTAAGAATATAAATAGGGAATAAGCCTACTATTTCGTAACAGAGGCAAGGAACAAGTATGCATGTATCAAAACTTTTTACTAAAACACTTAAACAGGCGCCAGCCGAAGAAGTTGCCAAGAACGCTCAGTTACTAATACGGGCGGGCTATGTCTACAAAGTCATGGCTGGTGTGTACGCTTACACACCGCTCGGTCTTCAAGTGCTTGAAAACATCAAACAAATTGTGCGCGAAGAAATGACTGCAATTGGTGGCCAAGAACTTATTATGAGTAGCTTGCAGCCTCGAGAGACTTGGGAGCAAACAGGCCGTTGGGACGAAAAAGTGGTTGATATTTGGTTTAAATCACACCTGCAAGACGGTACCGAAATCGGTTTTGCCTGGAGCCACGAAGAGCCAATCATTACTATGCTCAAGCAGTACATCGCAAGCTACAAAGATCTACCCGTGTATGTACATCAGTTCCAGACCAAGCTACGTAACGAGGTTCGGGCCAAAAGCGGAAT
Source organism: Saccharimonadales bacterium (SeqCode) (assembly GCA_049293335.1). Classification (GTDB taxonomy): domain Bacteria; phylum Patescibacteriota; class Saccharimonadia; order Saccharimonadales; family UBA4665; genus JAGXIT01. The sequence goes on along the minus strand of JBATSO010000004.1, from coordinate 17,127 downwards.
ATTACGCGGCCGCGAGTTTGTGATGAACGATATGTATAGCTGTACTTTAAACGCCGAAAAACACGCGGAATTTTACCAAGCGGCCATGGATGCGTACACCCGTGTGTTCCAGCGTGTTGGGCTTGGAGATGAGACGTACATAACCTATGCTAGTGGCGGAGCATTCACTAAGTATAGCCACGAATTTCAAACTATCTGCGAGGCGGGCGAAGATTACATTTTTGTGGTACCGAGTACTAACCAGGCTTTCAATGCCGAAATCGCGCCCGTTCGGGCCGCCCCGGTTGAACAGTCCGATACTCTGGCCGAACTGGCCTTCTTAGAAAATGCAGACATTGTAGGGGTTGACGCACTCGTTAAAGAACTAAACATCGCCATTACTTCGAGTACAAAAACCATGCTGTATAACACAAATAAAGGCATGGTTGCGGCAGTCGTACGCAGTGACTATAAACTCAACGAAGATAAACTTAAGGCAGTTTCCGATGCTGATTGGCTGCAACTAGCCTCGGCCGAGCAAGTGCAGGAGGCAACAGGTGCGACTCTAGGGTTTGCGGGCATGTATAATTTGCCGGATAGTATACTGTTGTATGTTGATGAGTCGTGCGAACATTTGACCAACTTCGAAACGGGCGCTAACAAAACAGGTAAGCATGCCTACAATGTCAACTGGGAGCGTGATGTAGCTAGGCCAGCCCAATTTTATGATATTAAAGTAGCCAAAGCAGGTGACTTACACCCTGAAACAGGCGAGGCCTACGTTATACATAAAACGGTCGAAGTTGGTAATATTTTCGATTTCGGTAGGCAAAAAAGCCAAGAGATGGAGTTTGCCTACACCGATGAGTCGGGCGAGCGAGCATATGTACACCTTGGCTCATACGGCATTGGCATAACAAGGTTAATGGGTGTTATTGCCGAAAAGTACGCAGATGAGGCTGGCTTAGTGTGGCCAGAAAACGTAGCGCCCTACCAGGTGTATATTGCTCGACTTGGTGAGGATGAAGCGGTTGTTCGGGCGGCCGACACGCTGTACGACGAGCTTAAAAACGCAGGTCTTACGGTGTTATATGATGACACCGAGCGTCGCCCAGGCGAAAAGTTTGCCGATGCCGATCTGCTTGGCATGCCACACCGAGTTGTCGTTAGTGCAAAAACAGTAGCCAACAACGAGTATGAGTACAAAAAAAGAACCGAAAAGTCTAGTACATTTATCACACTCGATAGCCTTAAAAACTTGTTGACCACGTAAGCGAACCAGGGTACTATACCAGCACTAAATGTCGGTTCGTAAAAAATATACTGTTCGTCCAGCATAATTCAAGGAGAATGTTATGAAAAAATTGTTTCACCTGACGCAGTCGGGTATAGATGAGTTAGAAGCCGAAAAAGCAGCCTTGCTCGTAAAACGAGTCGAAACGGCCGAGGCAATTCGAGTCGCCCGCGAACTGGGTGACTTAGCAGAAAATGCCGAATACCAATCTGCTCGCCAGGAACAAGAGCGCACCGATAGTCGTATTGATGAAATCGAGCATATTTTAGCTAACGCCGAACTTATTCAGGCTAAAAAAACCAACCAGGTTAGTCTGGGCTCTACGGTTACGCTTAAGCACCCCGAAGGCAGGGAAGTAACCGTGCAACTTGTTGGTACTATCGAGGCTGACCCAGCCAACGATAAAATTTCCGATGAATCACCAATTGGCAAGGCGCTGCTAGGTAAAAAAGAAGGCGACAGCGTCGATATTGTGAAGCCTGCCGAAACTATTACCTACAAAGTGCTTTCAATTCGCTAATATTTCGTTTACAACCAGCGCCAAACACGAGACAATACGTTATATATAATGTGGAGGCACGCTGCATGGACGAGCAAAAACATTCTCAAACAAAGTCGGTAACAGTGCGTCTTAACCCGTGGGTACTGGTTGTGGCGCTAGCACTTATGCTGCTGGTTATGCTAATATTGTGGCGCCCATGGCAGGGCGCAAAAACAGGGGAACGTACCGTAAGTGTTAGTGGCAACGCCACACTAAAAGCCGAACCAGACGAATATGTTTTTTACCCAAGCTATGAGTTTCAAAATGCCGACAAAGCAGCGGGCCTTACTGAACTAACGGCGAAAAGCGAAGAAGTAATCGCGGGGCTCAAAAAGGTTGGTGTGGCCGATAAAGACATTAAGACCAATGCCAGTGGCTACCGCGATTATTACTACTACAACGAACAATCAAAAACACACACGTACTCTTTACAAATTACCGCTGTCACGCATACCCGCGATGCTGCCCAAAAAGTTCAAGACTATCTGGTTTCAACTAATCCAACGGGTTCGGTCACTCCGCAGGCAGGCTTTAGCGAGGCAACCAAAAAGCGCCTTGAAGCCAAGGGGCGAGATGAAGCTACGAAAGACGCGCGGGCTAAGGCCGATCAGCAGGCTAAAAACCTTGGGTTTAAACTGGGGTCAGTCAAGACTGTTGCCGATAGTTCAAGTGGTGGCGTATATCCAGGCCCAATCATGACCATGGACGCCAAGGCGGCTGTGGCGCCTAGTAGCACCAGTTCGCTCGAGGTTCAACCAGGCCAAAATGACCTATCCTACACCGTCCAGGTGACGTACTACATCAAGTAAGGGTTAATTCGCATTAAGCCTCAATAGTGTCTGGTGTTGCATTGTTAAGTTTTTTACCGAGACTGAATACTGGCGTATTTGGCATTTCCGTGAATGGGAATTCTTCTTGCCCATCTATTATACCGTCTTTAAGCTCAGCAATCATTGCGGTCGCTTCGGTGTCATAATGACGCGTTACCAATTCTCCTCTCGCAAAGGCAACAACTGCGTGTCCAACCGCAAGAATACCCGCAATTGTTCTGAGAGCCGGTACTTTCTTATCCTTAAGGTCGGATGTTGTGACGGCTAAAACCATCCCTACTAGGGCTTCTGTCATACCCTCTTTACCAGCTTTGCTTACGGGGACAATAAGCTTTTCCCGCTCAAGTCCACGCTCGGACAGTGCGTCACCATACGCCTTGCTCTTGCTGGCATACCATGCAGTTTTTCTGCCTTCTTTCGCTGCTATTATCATTGCTGCAAGTTTAGCTGAAGGGCTAGTATTTTTGCCGAAGATAACACCCGTAGTTACTTCTGCGGCGAACGCGGTATCTGCTGGTGGGTCTAATTGCTGTCCAGCTTCCGTAGCACCGCGTCCTTGAAGCCATTCAGGAACAGCGACTCCTTGCTTTGTAAGGAAACTTACAAATTTGTCTATGCCACGCGCAGGTACACCTTCCATGTCGGTAGCGGCACCAATGATTGTCTTTTTGGTTACCCCAGGGTTCCCCTTAATAAGGTCGTACATAACTCTGCCACCAATAATCGGTCGGGCAACAGTAAGCATTGTGGCCGGTGAAACTATTTTTTTCGAAGTGGGTGGTTTATGAGCTCCACCGCCCCGCTGAAATTGTTCAACTACTGGTCTATAGATTCCCATGATGGACTAAATTATAGCATAAATACAAAATTTGTACAAATTTTTGTGGTCTGGCGGGTGTTTCGGTACAATGGGGGTGATGCAGTGGCTAAATACAATTGTCGATGATCTTATTGCGCGCCAACCAGATGGCGAAATTTTGCTAGAGTCGGGCGCTTCGCCCTCTGGCACGTACCACCTAGGCCATATGCGAGAGCTTCTTACGCCCGACGCCGTACTGCTTGAGCTACGGCGGCGGGGTCGCCGCGCACGGCACATCCATTTCATAGATGATCTCGATGCGCTTCGCAAGGTGCCCTTCAATATTCCCGAGTCCTACAGCGAGCATCTCGGCAAGCCACTGTGTGATATTCCTGCGCCCGATGGCAGCTCGCGTTCGTATGGTGACTACTTTCTTGACGGCTTTAAACACGCGGGCGACTTACTAGGCATAGAGGTCAACTATATATATGCCCACGAAAAATATCGTGCGGGCGAAATGGTGCCTGCCATCGAGCGGGCGCTCGAACGAATTCCGCAGGCAAGGCGGGCGCTCGAAACCGTTTCTGGTCGGCAGCTTGACGAGCGTTGGTCGCCCATTCAAATTATGGAACAGGGCAGGTTAAAAAATCGTGCTTTTGTAAGCATCAATAAAACAGCTAAGACGCTTGTGTATCTGAATGCAGATGGGGCAGAACAAACTATTCGGTACGATGATGGCCAGGTTAAACTCGACTGGCGACTAGACTGGCCTGGGCGTTGGTGGTTGCTGGCAGTTACTGCCGAACCATTTGGTCGAGATCATGCCAGTGCTGGTGGTTCGTATGCCACAGGCGACCAAATGATGAAAGATGTGTACGAAGCACCTGCACCGTATCCAATCCCCTATGACTTTATAAACATGGCGGGCGACACCAAAAAAATGAGTGCCAGCAAGGGTACGGGGTTAGATGCCGTTGAAGGTGCCGAACTCATGCCTGCTGAGGTGGTACGTTATTTTGTGCTTGGCTCTGCCCCAAGCAAGCGGCTGTACTTTGACCCTGTTGGCGGTGTGGTAAAACTTATGGATGAATACGCCGCTCTGGCCGCGAAGCCCAACAAAACGGCAGCAGAAGAACAGCTCCTTTACATTTGTACGCGTGGGGGTGAGGCTCGCACCGTCAGTAGTGTGCCGTTTAGTCACCTGGTGGCGTGCTACCAAGCCAGTTTGCGCGACCCAGCTAAAACTCTCGAGGTCATTAGCCGCACTGAACACGCCGAAAACGCCCAAAAAGACGCCGAAATTATTGCTGCCGAGCTCAAATTTATCGACGCCTGGCTCGACAAACGCGCACCCGACGAGGTGAAATTTAGCTTACGTGAACAGATAGAACCAGGCGACTTTACCGAAAACGAAATAAAATTGTTTGCAGGACTGGCAGAAAAAGTTGCTGCCGCGCCAACCGATGCTGACGGCGAATATTTTCACCTGGCACTCTATGGTTTTAAAGACGAACTGGGCATGCAGCCGAAAGAAATGTTTAGCGCGCTGTACCGACTGCTCATTGGCAAAACTAGCGGGCCACGCGCTGGCTGGTTCTTGTCGATCTTGCCACGAGAGTGGCTCATAGCACGCCTAAAACTCGAAAAATAATGGATATTTCAGAAGTAGACTTTCATGTGCTTATAGATAGGGCGTTCGATAGTTTGCCCAAAACACACCGAGACCGTGTTAAGAACGTGGCCATCATAACAGCCGATGAGCCAACTGAGCAGCAACGGCGTGAGTTAAAACTGCACTGCAACGAAACACTACTTGGGCTATATAGTGGCGTGCCATTGCCACAGCGACAGGGTAGGGAGCCCATGGTGCCAGATGTTATTACGCTGTTTAAAAATCCGCTACTCGCACAAAGTACCAACGAGGCATCGCTTTACGAAAACATTCGCCACACTCTTTGGCACGAAGTTGCCCACTATTTTGGTCTAGACCATACACGCATTCATGAACTGGAGGTTTAAGTTTACGTATGGCCAAGACAACAAAAGCAAATTTCGACACTGTTAGGCTAAGTAAACGATTGCCGCGCCATTCACCTCCTCAATTACCAGTTAGTAACCAAGTTCGCGGGCGTTTACGTGGTGAGGCGCTGGGCTTGTACATGAATGATCTGCTACATGCGCGAGGCCATAGGGCTCGTAAGGTTGCAACAAGGCATATCACACATGGAAATACATTGGCCGCAGTGCATAAGCCTTCTGAAAAAGCTTTAGAATTATTAGGACTTTGTGTAGCAAGCAGTACCCTTATAGACGGTGAGGCGTACATTAATGGTCTGGTTGTAGCGCCTCTACATCGGCGCACCCACGAACATATAGGTGCGTTTCTTGTTTGGCGAATGGCCGAGGTTCTTAAGCCGGCGGGCGTTACGGCTCTTGGGCTCACAACAGATAATAAAGAGCGTCAAACAGAGTTCTATGAAAGTCTTGGCTTCAGAGAAGCTATTCATGCAGGGGGGCTAACGATGATGAAAGCAGAAGTTGCTATTATCACTGACGTTATCGCAAAACGTTACCCCGACTTGCTCGGTACGTAAACAGTTCGCTAAACAATCGGTTAAGAATATCTGCTATAGTTCAATGTATGAAAGCGGTGATTTTTGATTTTGATGGCACTATTGTCGATAGTCTAGCAGGTGTCATACGAGTATACGAAAAGGTAATTGGAGGTAACCGCGTGCTGACCGCCGAGCAGCGCCGAAACTTACAAAACAAAAACTTACTGCAAATTGCACTTGCTATGGGTGTTCCAAAGTGGAAATTACCATTTTTGGCACTGTGGGGGCGGCGAATGTTCCGTCACCACATGCGGAGCGTACAAGTGCACCCTGGCATGACGGAACTTATTCAAACGCTCCACAGCCGTGGCGTAAAATTGTATGTCCTAAGCGCGAATCGAACGGCGAATGTCGAAAAATATTTAGGTTGGCATGGTCTGACTAAGTATTTTGTAGGAGTGTACGGCGGAGCAAGCTTTTTTAGTAAGGTGCGAAAAATGCGTCAACTTCTTGATACAGAAAGCTTGGCTCCCAAAGATGTTTGGTGCGTAGGTGATGAAAAAATAGATGTACGTTCAGCGCACGCGGTTGGTATGAAGGTACTTGCAGTGTCATGGGGGTATTCGAACAAAGAAACCTTGCTCGAGCATCAGCCCGAAGCGCTCGTTACAGAGGCGCACGAGATTTTGCAACATTTACCAACTGGTGGGTCATAATGATTATCACCTTGTAGTACGGTACGCAGGCGTAGTATGATTTGAATGAAATATAGCGGAGGGTTTCAAAAGGTATGCAAGAAACAACAAACGAAAAAAGTGTTCCTGCAGAGGAACAAGCGGCCAAGCCTAGCGAGGTTGTGGTTGCAGCGCCAGAGCTAAAAGAAAGTAAACCTGCGGCGGTTGTGCCGATTACTGCCGAGACCGCTGAGCCTATTGCGGTTGCGCCGCAGGCTGTGGTGGAGGTGCTAAGCCCCCGCGGGATCGAATATGTGTTTATGACAATTTGTTTATTTATGGCAGCAGGCGGAATACTAAGTGTGTTGATTGCGCTTGTGAACGGCAAAATGGAGTTTCCAGTGCTTGGTTTTCCAGTGGCGACCGTTTTGGTGAGTGGACCGCTTTTTGCCTACCTATTCTTACGGCTCAAAAAAGCCGAACTGGCTGAACCGCAGCTTCGCCAAGATCCCTCAAAAAGGCGTAGTACACAGTGGACACAAATAGTAACGTTTTTAACATGTGTGTTTACTTTAGTAGGCTTTGTTTCGACGCTGTTTGCAAAAATGGCGGGGCAGTATTCGGGTAGTCTTCTCAAGGTGTTTCTGAACGTGTTGGTTATTTTGCTGGTAGCGGGCGGCATACTGGCTTACTACTGGTTCGATGAACACAAGGTGCGGAGGTAGTTCCAGTGAAGGAGCCAGGTCTTAAAAAATATGTTATTGGTTTGTCGATAATTGGTGTGGGAGTTTTGGCGCTTGTGGGTTTGCTAATTTTTCAGGCGAGCAGCGTGCGTGCCGACGCCAAAACCGAAAAAGAGGCAACTCGTATTGCCGAAAAACTGAACACATATATTAGTCGAAAGCAAAAGATCCCAATGTCTCTCAGCGCGGCCAATATATCTGATGTGCCAGCCTCTATTACTTTTACGCGCGATTCTAGCAGCCGATACACTTTTTGTGCAGAGTATAAATCGGCCTCAAGTGGCTTTAGCGGTAGCTCTGTGACCTCATCTTTAATGGGCGCTGGTATGAGAGATTACAGCAGCTACTCTTCTTCCTACGAAGAAAATAACCTGTACATTAGCCCAACTCATAAAAAGGGCAAAAACTGCCAAACTATTAAACCATCGTTGTATGATTGGTCGAGCGACTACAACTATGATGACTACAACTACGACACAAACAAGTTTGACTCTCAAACGAGGCTGAACTAGGCTTTTGCCGCTCGTACATCGTATGGCAGGCAACTACTTTCGCGAGCGCAGTCAGCCCTACCACCCTGGCCAAACGACACCCTTTAAGGTTTCGCGTTCTAAAATTGAGCTATTTATGCAGTGCCCACGCTGTTTTTGGCTCGATGTGCGCCACAAAATTACGCGGCCTAGTAGTCCGCCGTTTAATATAAACAAAGCTATCGATGAGCTGTTTAAAAAAGAGTTCGATGTCTACCGTGCCAAGGGCGAGCCACACCCGCTGATTCGCGACAACCACATCAAAGCCATACCGTTTGCTCATAAGCAACTCGACACCTGGCGCCACAATTTTACAGGGGTAACAACGCTGCATGGGCCAACAAACCTCCATGTTTTTGGGGCGGTGGATGACATATGGGTGAACGAGACAGGGGAGTTGATTGTGGTTGACTACAAAGCGACCGCCAAAGATAAGCCCGTCACAGCGCTCGGCCCTGAGGGGGGCTGGCAAGACATGTATCGCCGCCAAATGGAGGTGTACCAGTGGTTGCTGCGGGCGAACGGTTTTGCAGTAAGCAACACGGGGTATTTTGTGTACGCCACGGGTAACCCTGGCAAAGATGCTTTTGACGGCGTGGTCGAATTTGAAACACATGTGTTCCCGCACGTTGGTTCAAGCGATTGGGTCGAGCAAACGCTGCTGGACATGAAAGCATGCATGGATAGCGAAGAAATGCCTGCAATTGGCACATCTGCAATGGGTGGGCCCTGTGAATACTGCGCCTACGCCCGCTCTCGCACCGAGCTGACGCTTTTGGCGCTCCAAAAGAGCAATAAAATAAAACATTGACTTTAAAGTAACTTTGAAGTAACCTTAAGATTATGAGTATGCCACAATTTATAACTATTCAAGAAGTGCGGCGTAACTTGCCGCGCGTACTTCGTGATATTGCCGCAGGTAGGAGCTACACGGTTATTTCTCGTTCGGAGCCAATTGTCACCCTGCAGCGAAAAAAAACCGATGACGATAGCCACGAAGTTTCGGGTGCGATTAAGCGTATGCTTGCGGCTGGGGCAGAAGCCCGTAAGCAGTCTGCTACAAGCTCATACCACCTACCTAAAGATGCATCATACAAAGACATCTACGCCGAGGATATGGCTAAAAAATATGGTGTACATTGACGCGAATATTGCACTCGAGCTTTTGCTAGATGGGAGAGCTTATGAGCAGGCTGTTACCAACTATCTTTCGGCAAAAGAAAAAGTTTATATGAGTATGCTCAGCGTACATTTAGTTTGGCACTTTGGCAGAAAAGTAGGAATAGCAGATGATGTGCTCAGAGATTTTACAGATGCAGTTGGCATTGTTTCGATAGCCCCTGAAGATTATGTGTGGGCGCGAAAGCATGAAGCTCGACGAGATTTTGAAGACGCGCTTCAGGTTGCGGCGGCCCTTCGAGTAGGGGCGAGTGAATTTGTAACACTCAATCAATCACTTATTGCGGCTTACGAAACAAAAGTCGGTCTTATATTTGTGAACCCATCTGCTCTTAACTCTTAACTCTTAACTCTGTATACTAGTTTGTATGGTAGACATACAATTTATTCGGGACAATGCTGAGTTGGTGCAGCGAAAAAGTGCAGAAAAGGGCTATAAGCATGTCGATATTAACGAGCTTCTGGCAACCGACACCAAACGGCGTGCTCAGCTGACAGTTGTCGAGGAACTGCGGGCTCGCCGCAACGAGTTAACCACAGCCATGAAGGGGCAAAAGCCATCCCCCGAGCTAATAGAGCAGGGCAAAAAGCTGAAAGATGAAATTGCCCAAAAAGAAAATGAGCTAAAAGCAACAGAGGAAATTTGGCAGTCTCAACTGCAATCGGTGCCAAACATTACACTCGACGACGTGCCACTGGGTGGCGAAGATGATAGTGTCGAGATCAAAAAAGTTGGCGCACAACCCACGGGCGCCCTTGACCACCTAGACTTTGCGACTGCACGCGACTGGTTAGACTTTGAGCGCGGCTCCAAAGTGGCGGGCGCAAAGTTTTACTACCTTAAAGGTGACCTGGCGCTGCTCGAAAACGCTATTACTCAGTTTGCGCTCGACTTTGTCATCAAAAAGGGGTTTACCTTTATTACGGTACCGCATATGGTGAATCAGCGTATTATGACGGGTACTGGTTTTGCGCCGCGTAGCAGCGACCAAAGCGACGAATACAGCATAGAAGGCGAAGATTTATCGCTGATTGCAACGGCAGAAATTGCCCTCACAGGCCTTCATGCCGACGAAATTATTGACGAAGCCGACTTGCCACTGCAATATGCAGGCCTTAGCCCATGTTACCGCCGCGAGGCTGGTACGTACGGCAAGCACACTCGCGGGTTGTTTCGAGTGCACCAGTTTAACAAACTCGAAATGTATGTTTACTGTTTGCCCGAAAAAAGCGCTGAAATGCACGAAATGATTTTGGCGCTCGAGGAAGAACTGTGGCAGGCGCTGGGCGTGCCGTACCACGTTATACATATTGCCGCAGGCGACTTAGGTGCTCCCGCGGCCAAAAAATATGACATCGAGTATTGGTCACCGGTCGACGAAAAATACCGAGAACTAACGAGCTGTAGTAACTGCACTGACTTCCAGGCCCGCAACCTCAACATTCGGGTTCGGCGCCGTGACGGCAGTGTGGAGGTGTTACATACGCTTAATGGCACTGCGGTGTCTTTAGCTCGGTCACTGGTGGCAATTATTGAACACTATCAAACAGCAGATGGTACGCTAAGAGTGCCAGAGGCACTGCAACCATATTTGCACGGTAAAACAGAACTATAAAGAAAAGGAGTTTTATGATTCACACGATTAGTGCGGAAGGCTTTGACCTGACGCCAAAATTGAAAAAATATACCGCTGGCAAGGTAAAAGACATAGAAAAGTACATTCCTCGTAAAGCTCGAGCGGCGGCGGTTTTAGCAGTGCATTTTAAGCAGACCAGAAAAGGGCAGGCCAAAACATGCACCTTAGCACTTGAGTTGCCTAAAGAAACGCTGGCAGCCCGCGAAACCACCACGCATATGTACGCGGCACTCGATATTACGACAGTTGAGTTGCGGCGACAAATTGCTGAGTACAAAGGTAAGCACAGCACCTATGGTCTGCGACACCGCTTGGCACGAAAACTCAAGCGAGAGCCAATTGACAATCAAGAGGTGTAGTAATTTGAAACATCCTCTCGCACTCTTGGAGCAAACAGAGTACAATATATGCTAGTTTCAACGTGGCGGGTAGCTGCAAAATAGAGGAGTATAAGGGGAAATGAACAGAGTTCTAAAACGAATCCTTGGTGATCCACAGGCTAAAACCATTAAGCGTTTGCGCAAGCGCGTGCGGGCTATAAACGACCTAGCGCCAAAATACGAAAAAATGACCGACAAAGAGCTAAAGGCTCAAACCGAAAAGCTGCGGGCTCGTTTAAAGAAAGAATCACTCGATGGCATTTTGCCCGATGCCTTTGCGGTGGTGCGAGAAGCAGCTACGCGTACGCTAGGTATGCGCCATTTTGACGTGCAGTTAATTGGTGGCATTGTGCTGCACGAAGGTAATGTGTCAGAAATGAAAACGGGTGAAGGTAAAACACTCGTGGCCACTGCACCAATGTACCTGAACGCTATTCAGAGTAAAGGCGCCCACCTGATTACCGTAAACGACTACTTGGCGCAGCGCGATGCTGGCTGGATGGCGCAGGTTTACTACTTTTTGGGGTTGTCGACCGCTGTTATTATGGCCGATCACTCATTCTTGTACGACCCAACCTACACCAACGAAGAACACGAAGACGAGCGTTTTCGTCACCTACGACCGTGCACTCGCCAAGAAGCTTACGCTGCCGATATTACCTACGGTACCAACAACGAGTTTGGCTTTGACTACCTACGTGACAACATGGTGCGCGAGACCGATCAGCTTCGCCAGCGCGAGCTTAACTACGCTATTGTTGACGAAGTAGACTCCATTTTGATTGACGAAGCTCGCACGCCGCTTATTATTAGCGCTCCCAGCGTAACACCAGGCAATGCGTATCAGCAGTTTTCTCGCACGGTGCGTCAGCTTAAGCCTGAACACTACGAAGTTGATGAAAAGCGCAAAACAGTAGTGCTAACCGACGATGGTGTCGACAAGCTCGAAAAGGTACTGGGTATAGAAAATCTGTACGGCACCGAAAATATTCGCACGCTGTACCACCTAGAGCAGGCATTACGCGCTCAGACGCTCTTTAAGCGCGACAAAGATTACGTGGTGACGAATGACGGCGAAATCGTAATTGTCGACGAATTTACGGGGCGTTTGCTGGCCGGTCGCCGCTATAACGAGGGTTTACACCAGGCTATCGAGGCTAAAGAAGGCGTTGAAGTTCAGGAAGAATCAATGACGCTGGCAACCATTTCGTTCCAGAACTACTTTAGGCTGTACGACAAGCTTTCGGGTATGACTGGTACGGCTATGACCGAGAGCGAGGAGTTCCACCAAATTTACAAGCTCGATGTGGTCGAAATTCCTTCTAACCGTAAAATTGTGCGCGATGACCGCAGCGACCGTATTTACCGCAACGAAGCTGCCAAATTTAAAGCCATAGTTGCTGAAGTAAAAGATTTGTACCAAAAGGGCCAGCCTGTGTTGATTGGTACTGTTTCGATTGAAAAGAACGAAAAGCTTGCCAACATGCTGAAAAAAGCTGGCGTACCGCACCAAATTTTGAACGCAAAAAACAACGAACGCGAGGCCAAAATTGTGGCGGCTGCTGGCCAAAAACATGCTGTAACACTGGCTACCAACATTGCTGGTCGAGGTACCGACATTGTGCTTGGTGAGGGTGTGAAAGAACTGGGTGGCTTATTTGTGCTGGGTAGTGAGCGCCACGAATCGCGCCGTATCGACAACCAGTTGCGTGGTCGTGCTGGGCGCCAGGGCGACCCTGGTGTCACGCAGTTTTATGTGAGCACTGAAGACGACCTAATGCGCATTTTTGGCGGCGACCGTATAAGTAAAGTCATGGACCGCCTAAAGGTTGACGAAGATGTGCCAATCGAAAACCGCATGATTTCTCGTAGCCTTGAATCGGCCCAGCGCAAGGTCGAAGGTTTTCACTTTGACCAGCGTAAGAATGTGGTGCAGTACGACGATGTTATGAACCGCCACCGTAAGGCAACCTACGCCATGCGCAAAGAAATTTTGCGGTCCGACAACATTAGCAAACGTGTCAAAGCCTATATAGACGAAGAAATTAAGCTCTTAGCTGAATCACCGCTGCGAGCAACCGATGAGTTCGAAGCAGTTGTGCGCGAACTGTTGCCGCTGGACGAGGCCGCTCTGGACCGTGTGTTTGCTTCTACTCAAGACAAAGTTGGCCAAGTGCTACAAAAAGAAGCTCAAGAACTGTATAAGGGCCGCGAAGCCGCCTTTGGTAGCGAAATTTTGCGCAAAGTAGAACGCGACGTGTACCTACAAATTCTCGATAACTTGTGGATGCAACACCTTGAAAACATGGATCACCTGCGTGAAGGTATTGGTTGGATGAGCGTAGGGCAGCGCGACCCACTGGTCGAATATCGCCGCCGTGGTCAGATTATATTCGAAGACATGCAACACACTTTGCGCCACGAAGTTGTCCGGGCGCTGTTCCATGCCGAGCCTGTTGACCCGAGTCAGTTGGAGACACCTGTTGAAACAGAATTAACCCTGGCGGCCCGTGGTTCGGTGGATAACGCAGCTACCATTCTCGATGGCGACTCAGAATTCCAGGCCGCAGACTTTGAAAGTAAACAGGCTGCCAAGGCTCACACGGCCGCTAAAAAACGCGCCAAAGCTAATAAGGCTGAACGACAGCGAAAGGCAAAAGCCAGAAAACGCAAGTAGCTTGGACTATGGAGCTTGGATCTTAGAAAACCCAAGCTCTAAGCTCTAAGATCCATAATCTATACCATGAAACATCAAGTCGAAGAAATTACCCTTCAGAACGGCGCGAAAGGCCTGCTGGTGCATGTGCCCGATGCAACCGTTATGAATGTGTACATTAACTTTCGTGCAGGTGAATACCTAGTAAACCGTAAAAAGTGGGAAACGCCGCACTTGATGGAACACATTTTGCTTGGGGCGAACGATGATTACCCACGGGCGCGCGACTTCCAAGCCGAAGTGGAAAAAAACGGTGCCTACAGCAATGCTTCGACTGATGTGTACGACATTGTGTACGAAACAGAATGTGCTGATTTTGAATGGGAAAGAGTGTATGGGCTTTTAATAACCGCCATCGAAAAACCGCTGTTTTTGCAAGAGGAATTCGACGCCGAGTTTGGTAATGTGCGTGAAGAGTTGGCAGCGCGGGCCAACAATCATTACCGCCAACTTGGTGCTTCGAGCCGTAAAGCCTACGGCTTGGTCTCGGAAACTGATAAAACTCGCCTAGAACTTATGCAAAACGTCACACTCGAAGACGTGCGGGAGCACTACCGCCGTACTCATACCACCGACAACATGCGATTTGTGATTGCGGGTAACATTGGCAAACGCAAGCATAAAATTATCGACATGCTCGAACAAATTGGCTTACCGCGCGGCGAACGATTTATTATGCCTGACGAAATTGTTAAAACACCCAAAAAACCAGTTTGCATTGCCAACGAAACGGTCGACACACTGTACTTTTATATCGACACCTTCGTAAACAGGCGGCTAGAAGAGCATGAGCTCGATGCACTCGGTATTGTAAATGCGCTTTTAACCGAAACGCTGTACTCCAAAATTCTTGGCACGGCCCGCGAACGTGGATTGGTGTACGGCATGAATAGTGGCTTTCAACAGATTAAACTAAGCAGCAACCTGTGGTTTGGCAGCCAAGTTTCGGTGGCCAATGCGCCAGCCCTGTTCGACATTATTACCGAGCAACTGAGCAACTTGTTTCGCGGCGAACTGGCTGAGGCAGATATCGCCGCCGCCCAAGCCTATGCGATTGGTCGTTACCAACGCAGTGCCCAAACGGTGGCTAGCACGGCAGGTGGCTACACCAGTCGCTACTTTTTCGACGAATATATAGACGATTACTACGCTATTCCTGAGCGAATTCAGGCTGTTACAAAGCAAAATATTATAGACGCCACCCGCAGTATGTTTGCCGATGGAGTCGGCGGCCTAGGTATTTACGGCAGCGCCACACCAAAGCTTGCCCAAAGCCTAAGCGAGCAGATTGCCGTGCTTTGGCAGCAGCAGGGGAACTAAATGGAACAGCTCATAAAACAAGCACAACTACTACAAACAGAAGTGCGCCAGGCAACCGAGCGTATGCAGCTTGGCAAACTACTAACTAAGAAACTAGAGCTCGATTCAGCCGTGCAGCACCCCGACTTATGGTCTGACCCCGAGCGTGCCCAGCGCCTCATGCGCGAACAATCGAGTCTGGAAAAGCGTATTAAACCATGGCTTGACTTGCAAAAATCTATTACGGAAATTCTTGAACTAGCTGAGCTCGGGGATGAGTCGTTAGAGGCAGATTTAGAATCCCAGATGAAAAAGACCGAACACCTGTTTAAACAGCAAAAACAAGAACTACGATTTTCTGGCCCATATGACGATCACGACGCTATCATAAGCATACATGCAGGGGCGGGTGGCAGCGACGCGCAAGATTGGGCGGGGATGTTGCTACGCATGTACGTGCGGTGGGCTGAGCAAAATGACTATTCAGTCGCCATGATCGAGGAATCGACCAGTGAGGAAGGCGGCATAAAAAGCGCCACCCTAGAAATTTGCGGTGATTTTGCGTACGGCAAACTAAAGGGCGAGCACGGTGTACACCGTTTGGTACGCTTAAGCCCGTTCAACGCCGAAAGTCGAGAAACCAGCTTTGCCAAGGCAGAGGTTATGCCTAAAGTCGAGACGCCAGACGCTATTGAGGTTGACGAAAAAGACTTAAAGGTCGATGTGTACCGTAGCGGTGGTCACGGTGGCCAAAGCGTGAACACCACCGATAGCGCGGTGCGCGTTACACACCTGCCAACAGGCATCGTGGTAGCCATTCAAAACGAGCGCAGCCAGCTACAAAACCGTGAAACAGCCATGACTATTCTGCGTTCGCGCCTGGCTCAACTACAACTGGAACAGCACGCCGAAAAGGTGAGTGAGCTAAAAGGCCCCAACGAACAAGCGGCCTGGGGCAACCAAATTCGCAGCTACGTGCTACACCCTTATAAACAAGTCAAAGACCTGCGCACCGAACACACCTCCAGCGACCCCGATAAAGTTTTAGCCGGCGACCTCAACCCCTTCATCACCACCTACCTTGATTTCTTCGTTGGCAAATAGAAAAAGTCTGCTATTATGGGAATATGACAGAACACGGAAATTCGGCAGCAAATTTTGATAATAATACACAACATTTAGCACCTGAGTACTATACATCTCCACCTGCTCCACATCTCTTCCGACCTGGACAAGTATTAGTGCGCTGCGATGGGCTTCTGCAAGTTCCAGTAGTGCTTTATCCAGACGGCTTCAGCAGTAACTCAGGCGGGCCTGGGAGCGAAAAAGGCTTCGTAGGGACAGTAGTACGAAAGGATGAGAATGGTTATATTGGCCTTGGAAGTGGTTCGACTGAAACAAGTGACATTAATGAAGTAGAGGGTACTGTACTAACACCTTTTGAGCTAGCGCACGTTCAAATACAAGCCCAGGGAATCAGTGGAGGAACACAAGCATTTACAGAAAGCGATGAAAGAAAGCGAGGTAAAGCAAAATTTTACGCGCTCATTACAGCAGAACAGTGTATTGCAGATAGAATAGTCCGTGGCGAGCCAGTTTCTGACTTCGCAAGGGACCTCGATAGTGCTAGGCAACAAAGGGTAAAAAAATATTTTGAGCATCAGGATGAACTCATGCCAAGACCTAACTACGCGAACTATGCGAATATTGATATAAATGCGGTTATTGCTGCTGCGTCTGGTGAAGATTGTACATAACGGTTGTTAGTAAGGGCGCCCTTGAAGTCGTTCAAAGTGAGTCGTAAAAGTATGCTTAGGAGCCTACAGTACTAATAGATTTACTGCATGCAGGCATGTGTGATATAATGCAGGCATGAATACGAATATTAATCCTTCTACTACCCAGTTTACCGTGCGTAACGTGCCATTGCCAGTGAGCAAGTATCTGCGGCGTCGCGCCAAGACGACAGGG
>JBATSO010000003.1:0-3383 GCA_049293335.1 Saccharimonadales bacterium (SeqCode) | reverse complement strand
GGCAACAATCGTCGCATCTCGGTGTTTGGTTATGGTGTGTATTTCTCTGGCTTCAGTCCGGAATGCCTTCACGCTCGTAAAGTTGGCAATAGCGTCTATGATATGACCGTTTTTGGTTGCATTGATATCTGTCTCGATTTTTTGAAAATGCATACTTTTTTTCAGCGTGTAGCTTCCTACCAAAAACATACAAAGAATCCCCGTGGCAAAAACAGCGCCGGTTTGCCAGTTTATAGAGCTTAAAATGAAAAATATTGCAACAAGGCTTATGAAGGAGCTTGTGTAGTTAAAAACTGCTTGGTCTAAAAACGTGTGAAACTCTGTCCGCAAAGTCGATATGTATGAAGATATTTTGCCCGTAAACTTATCTACGAAGTACGGATAAGGTTTCGCGATAATCACTCGAAAAAGCTGTGTTTCATACCGAAAGCTGAGCGGGTTCACAAAATGCCGATAAGCGAACTCGCCCGCCCGCCACGTCAGGTTGTGCCCCACACTGCACGCAATCAGCATCCACGCATAAAACCAAGCACTATGCGCACTCACTGGATGCTGGGCGACTGCCCCCACAAGCTTTCCGATGAAAATCGGGATTAACATCAGTAAGCCAGAAGAAAAAAGCATGATTCCCATGGTAAGGCTGATCCCCCAGCGGTATGGTCGGCAAAATGCAAACAGTGACCGCAGGGAAATAAGCCGAACACTTGATTTTTTACGCATCGATAAACCCTCCGCTCTGGTGCACCCAGAGTTTGGCGTAGGTGCCGCCGCGTTTTAGAAGCTCTTTGTGCGAGCCCTGTTCAACTATCTGACCTTCATCTAGCACGATAATTCGGTCCATTTTTTGGATTGTAGAGAGGCGGTGGGCAATGACGATGGTGGTGCGGCCTTCCATGAGTTTCCACAGTGCATCCTGAATAAGCACTTCGCTTTCGCTGTCGAGCGCACTGGTGGCTTCGTCGAGCAGCATTATGGGAGCGTTTTTGAGCATAGCTCGGGCGATGGCGATGCGTTGGCGCTGACCACCACTCAGTTTTACACCGCGCTCACCAACGAGGGTGCCGTAGCCAGTTGGCATGGTTCGCACAAACTCGTGGACGTGTGCGAGCCGCGCCGTTTGCGTGACGGCATTTTCGTCTGCGTCGAGGTCGCCGTACGCGATGTTTTCACGGATAGATCGGTGAAAGAGCAGGGGTTCTTGTGGTACATAGGCGATGACGCTGTGCAGATCTTCTTGCGTAATCTGTGAGATGTCCTGACCGTCGATGAGTATGTGTCCACCCTGTATGTCTGAGAAACGCAGCAAGAGGCGTGTGAAGGTCGATTTGCCGGAGCCACTATGGCCGACGAGGCCAATCTTTTCACCCGGCTGTATCTGCAAGTTGAAATGTTCAAACAGGGCATCATCGGCACCGCTGTGAATGAAGGTAACGTCTCGGAACTCGATAGCGCCGTCGTGCGCGGTGAGGCGTTCTGGGACGCGTGGGTCGAGTACACTTGGAGCTTGGGTGAGTGTGGTCGCCATTTCACGGGCGTCACTGAGGGCACGGTTGTATGAGCGCAGTGTGCTGTTGCCAAACTCAAAGAGCTGGTCAGCGATAGTGGCGGTGTAGCTGAAGATCAAGAAAGCCGTGCCGATATGTGCGCCATGACGGGCCACTGCATACACTGCGATGACGAGTGCGCCGCCCTGGATGATGCGGTTGAGCACGCCCATGACATTCATTTGTTTTTGATGAGCTTTTGCGAAACGGCGTAAATAGTAACGGGTACGTTCTGTTGCTGTATGAAAACGAGTTATTTCATACTCTCGCCTTGCAAAACTTTTTATGACGCCAACGTTGGTGATGACATCGGCTAGCTGGCCTGTTTGCTTGCTCTCAGTCGCGGCAAACCTCGAGAGGTGTCGATAAATGCGTTTGGCCATGACGAGCGACACCGTGATGAAAACGGCGATGAAAATCACTAAACTGACTGCGTAGGTCGGAGATTTAGGTGCCAGTATCACTACTGCCCAAATGAAACCCCACAGCATTGGGTACAACTGGTATATCGTGCTGTCTTGCAGGCGGACATAACCGCCCATGAGTTTATTTGTCTGAGACACCAGCGAGCCACCGAAGTTATTTGCGTGAAAATCGACGCTCTGAGCGAGCAAGTGCCGAAAGACGTGCTCGGCAATATCCTGCTGAATGTTTTGCTCGAGCCGCCACATAAAAAAGTCAACCGCACGCCACGACGCAATCCCCGCGAGTAGTACTCCTATATAGAGTGCAATATATGGGCCGAAGCTCGCCGCAACATCTGAGGTGTATTGTTTGCTCGTAAGTTTGTTGAGCACCTGTGCAATGATGAGCGGTGGCACATAGCGTCCGATTAGCGAGGTGAAAGGTACCACGAGCAACACGCCCCACACATAGCGCGGATATTTGCGGATACATTGCAGATAATAGCGTAGTGCTATATTCATGCCTTCATTTTTGGTTCGTTTTTTCATGGGTTCAGCCCTCCTGGTGCCGAACGTGTATATATAGTGTATAAGGGATGAGCCCAAGTTGATAGTCGGAAATACGGTGTTGGGTCTACTCCTGTGTGTTTCGAAGGAACAATGTTTGTTCGGAGAGTTTAGACGTCTGCGAAAAGGACGTTTTCAACTGTGTCAAAACTGATTCTTGGCATGATTCGAGCGCCCTTTCCGTTACGTTTGTAATTCATACAACTATACTACCACTGTTAGCAGAATGCAAGCGCAAATTTTGTTTTACTGTTTATGTGTCTTCTTGAATGAGTAATATTCGTTCGGCTGGTGTGAGGGGTTGCTTTTGGGCTAGCTTTTCCAGTGCGTGTAACTTTTTTTCATTTTCATTTTTGTAGTCTTCAAAAGCTTGTTCGAGTTTTGCAATTCTAGCTTCAAGCGGGCTTACGGGAACCTCTGCTTCATCGGAGAAAATCTGTTGCCCAGAGGTGTCAGGTTCTGTAAGAGTAATAGAAGGATCATCGTGGTTTATATAGGTAGTGCCTTCAAATTCTTCGTCTGTCATCATATACATGTATTGTAGCTCAACTTGTTGTAAAGGCTGCAATATTTTATGCGGGTAGTTTTATGTTGTGCTTTTTGGCTATGATTTGAAGCGCTTTATATATTGTGGGCAGGTTTTCAACAATGACTTTTTCGGCAAATATCTTTTCTTCTTTGGTGCCTTTTTCGAGTTTTTCGACCAGATGGTACAGCATGCGTACATCTTCCTCGACGTTATCGAAGCGGGATGCGTAGGTTTCTTGTAGTGCTGTAACCTTTTCCTCTAACGCAGCGAGACGGGCTTCGACGCTCGCCTTGAAGTCTCGAAACTCACTCTCAAGCCTATCCATCCGCCCCTCAAGCC
>JBATSO010000002.1:0-31584 GCA_049293335.1 Saccharimonadales bacterium (SeqCode) | reverse complement strand
ACCTTAAGGCTTGGGGAAAACCCGATCTCTTCCTGATAGATGGCGGCAAAGGCCAACTAGACGCCGCCCTCCGTGCACGCGACGAACTTGCGTCAAGGACGGACCCTGACGCAAGGTTGCGTCAGGGTCCGTCCTTGACGCACATACCAATGGTAGGGTTAGCAAAGCGCGAGGAACAGCTTGTCATAAAAAAGAGCCATGAATCTGAAGATGCCAAAAGTGCCAGTAATGTAACGCTCAACTTCGAGGTTCTGCATAAGCTTGGTGGCTACACGACCGAGACAGAAGATTTTATTTTGGTGAGCCTACCGCACAGCACAAACCTCGTGAAGTTACTTCAGCGCATACGTGATGAATCACATCGGTTTGCAGTAAGTTACCACTCAACACTTAAGCGCAAACAGGCAACAGCAAGCTTACTTGATGAAATACCAACAATTGGTCCCGCCACGCGCAAAAAACTGCTTAAAACCTTCGGTAGTATGCGCGGCGTTATGCAAGCTCGTGCCTGGGAGCTCGAAAAGGTGCTTGGGGCTAAAAAGGCCACAATATTGCAGCAATACCTTGGTCCAATTAAAAAACAAGATAAGCGGGCTTGAACCCACTTTATACTGGGTAGCTGCAAACATGCATGCAGTACGGATTGCGGTATAATACTAACCATGGATACAAAACAAATTACCTCACAACTTATTTTTATGCGTCACGGCGAAAAGGACCAAGAGGGGCAGCTTACCAGGACTGGGTTAGACCAAGCTCGGCGAGCTGGCCTGGCCGCGCAAGATATTGGTGGAGACGTGATGTTGTTTCATAGTGGCGTAGGCAGGGTACGCGATACCATTCGCACTATGGCGGCTCACCTCGACCTTACCCCCGATGAAACTGCTTCTTACGAGCTGGGCAGTCACATTGTTGACTATGTTTCACCAAATTTGCAGTACTTGGTTGACCCAAGCCAAAAAGGTGAATATTTTGCGCACTGGGACGAAATAGAACACACCCCACACGCATTTAGCGAGCGAATGAAGCACTTTTTAGCAATGGATGAGCCGGATCCTGGTTTTGCGCACTCTGCTCGAAAAATTGCCCAAAACATTGCCCAAATGATAGGTATACAAGTTCGTTTTGCCAATATGACTGACTTGAGTCATAAAGTACAGTTTGTAAATGGCACACAGGAACCAGTTATGATGTCGTTTGTGTATTATTTTTTAAATAATTTTATGCCAGAGTCAGTAGATTTTGTAGATAAAATTGGTGGCTCAGTTGATTACGCCGAATGCTTCACTATAACAGTCTTTCACAGTTCACCGCGAGAATTTGAAGTAGTTTTTCGTTTTCGTGATGTTGAAAAACAGGTTGACCTAGATGCATTACGTGCATTTGCCTACTCATCATAACAGGCAGGTAGGCCACAAGTAGTTTGTAAACCACCTGGCCATACATATACACTAATGCTATGACAGCTCGCACGCACGATACGGCAGCTTTGGCCGCGCTTTTGGTTTACGTACTTGTGTATCCGCCAGGTACCTTAACGGTGGCAACAGGCTTAGCAGCAGTGCTGGCGAACCAGCTCGGCGGCATTGCGCCCGATATTGACCAGCCAACGGCACCGCTGTGGCGAAACCTGCCGATTGGCCGATATTTTGGGCGGGTTTTTGGGGCGCTGGTTGGGGGCCACCGATTCTTTTGCCATTCGCTGCTTGGGTTTGGGGTTTTTGCTGCACTCAGTATGGTGCTACTACAGTTTTTGCAGCCAATTATGCCGAACATACACATCCACTTTGTTTGGGAGGCGTTTCTTGTCGGCGTACTTTCTCACTTGATTATGGATAGCTTTACGAAAGAGGGTGTGCCGTGGTTGTTGCCAATACCGTTTAAATTCGGCTTTCCGCCTATACGCCGACTACGTGTAACGACAGGGAAGGGTGTTGAGAATTTTATAGTACTACCACTTCTCATTGCGCTCACCACGTGGCTGTGTGCGAGCAATTACACAACACTTACAGAGATTATTCAGCGCAATCTTATTCGCTAATATGTGATTATTATTACAGCTTGCGGCTGGTTGGAGGCGTATAAAATAGGGTAGTTCTAGGGCTTTATGGCCCATCAAAAAACATACGTATTAAAACAAAAGGAATTGTCCGCTGGCAGTTAAAGCACTATGGCATACAACCCCGAACGACAGCTCCGTGTACGTACTGGCTTTGCCAACGAATCAAATGACATTGATTATGCCGCAGAGGTAGAAGCGTTTCTGGCAAGTCTGCATAACCAACTAACCCCAGCCGACCGCATTAGGCAACGCCGTACGGAGGCGATTGAAAAACTAGGTCGTTTTGGTCTAGTTTCTAGCGAAGACATGAAGGAAGTGAAAGGTGATCTAGAACAAGCCCTTGGTTTTGAATGCAAAATTTTACGCGTTATTCGCGCTGTCATAGGTTCTGCCGATGGCAGCGAAAGGCTGGTAACACGAGTTATAGCTGGCGGCTACCAACAGCTAACCGAAGAAGTGGTTGACCCTTCGCTGGGAGTGATTGACGTAGAGGATGGTCGAGCGAATGCATTAAGCGATAAAGCAAGAGCAAAAATATGGCAGATGTGTGCTAACCAAAATGCGCCAGTGTATGTTCCCGCTGGGGCGGCCAACTATTTCGAGAATGATATTCATGAGGCACTGGTGGCAGTCGGCCGAGACCAAGGTATGCCAGTGCGCGATGTATACCGCAGCGAAGGCCCTGCCGTTTCGGGCGTACGTAGCTTGCAGTAACAGTATGAGCACTTCTGACTGCCACCGTGCACCAGCACCACCGCACCTGCATGATCAGAAAAAGTAAGAATTGTTACAGCACATATGATTAGGTAGGCGTATAAAAAGATTGGATAGATTCTATGTTCGTCTCTCAAACCAACACTACTTTTATAACAAAAGGAACGCTATGACAGCAGAGCTTTATGATGTTGACGGTAAGGTCAAGTTAGATCCTAGGCGCGATGAAATATTGCGTGCCGAGCTAAGCCTATTATTTGGTAAAACAGTTAGTTCGGTTAAGGCCGAACAATACCCTCAAGCTCAGGTTGGTGATGGCGCGTTTCATTGGTGGCCAGAACCAGGCAGTAAGGGCCGATTTTATGCATACGTGGAAACAGTTGGCCCAGACGGAACTACGTTTAACGAGGGCAGAGTATTAACAGTAGAGCACGATGATTATGTATGCGTTGATGAAAAGCGCCAAATAGGACCAGAAGTCGTTGGCTTACTTTATACACTTGCTGCGGCGCAGTCGGAAAAAGACACATGGTACGATAAACAAATTTCAGGCGGTTTTAACGAAACAGGTAAGCCGCCGCACCTGACCCATGTTAGTGCTGCGGAGTATGCGGGAATGGCTGCGGTGCAGGCGCAAGCAGTCGAATACAACCTAGCAAGCGCGGCCTAAGAGCTGCAATTCTAACCACTAACCACTCCACGCGTTGGGGCGGGAGGTCAGCGCAATCTATGAGCTTAGGTATGAGCACAGTACGCAACAGAATCATCTTACTACTGTCATCCTTGCGGTTGAGAGCTTCGTACCACGCAAGCTGACGAAGTGGACTTAGTACCTTAAAGCCTTCAAAATTAAGCGCATCTTCACAAACCTCGCCGTATGACCAGTTGTGTACAGTTGGTCCCACGTCGAGCTGAACGGGTTTGTCTAGACCTTGTAGCATATAATTTTTGCGTAGCGTTGTATTGCCGCAGCGCGTATCTTGGCGCCAGCTATTGTTGTCTTGGGGGTTGGAGTCTGCGGGTAATGATTTTTTCAGTAGCAGCGCATACGTAGTCTCATCCACACATAAATCAAGGTCATGCATGATTGGGTGGGTTGCTGCTTTTAAGCCCGCAAGCCTACTGTACACTGCAAGCGCCACGCTGCCAACAATCACGATTTTTTCTTTTGGCACACGCGAAAGGTCGGGATCGAATTTGATGGCTTCAAGAAATAACATTATATATACTATATCATAAAATATATTTTGTACGAACTTTGTCGAAAGTGAACTAGATTACAGTTTTAGAAAAGGCCATAGTATACTATGCCAACAAACAAGGAGTATGTATGGCGTTATGGGATAAGTTACAGGGGAGTGGCAATGTAGAAGATCGCCGCGGTATGGGTACGGGCGGAATAGCGCTGACGGGTGTAGGCGGCCTGATACTATTTTTGGCTTTTGCTTTTTTGGGCGGCGGCACGGGCGACAACGGCAGTGTACTTGAACAAGTGTTAAACCAAGTTGCCACCCAGCAATCTTCGCAGTCGGTTGAACAGCCAGCCGAGTTCCAGGGTGCTGATAAGTACGAAACGTTTACGCGCAAGGTTTTGGGCTCTAACAACCAAATTTGGTCAGAAATATTTTTGGCACAAAGCAAGCAGTATCAAGACCCAAAACTGATACTTTTTCGGCAGGCAACCCAGTCTGGCTGTGGTATTGCCAGCTCGGCCATGGGCCCGCACTACTGCCCACTTGACCAAACCGTTTACCTCGATGAAACCTTTTTTGACGAGCTACAAAAACGCTACGGTGGCAGTAGTGGTGATGTAGCTCAAGCGTATGTAATTGCTCACGAGGCTGGTCACCACGTGCAAAATCAGCTAGGTACGATGGATCAAGTTATGCAAGCACAGCAAGATAACCCAGACCAGGCCAATGCACTTTCTGAGGCCTTAGAGTTGCAAGCAGATTGCTACGCAGGCATCTGGATGAACTCACTGTCTTCTAGTGGCATATTGCAAGCTGGTGAAATCGAACAGGCCCTAAGTGCTGCCGCAGCGGTGGGCGACGACCACATTCAAAAAACCGAAACAGGCACCACCAACCCCGAAACCTGGACGCACGGCTCCTCCGCCCAGCGTGTCAAATGGTTTAAGGCGGGCTACGCCACTGGTAAAGTAACAAGCTGCAACACGTTTCAGTAGAGCACCAGCGACCAAGCAATGACCTGGGAAATTCCAAATCCCAAAAAACAAATACCAGACAATACCCAAATACCAAATCTCAAATTCGAAATAGGCGGCAGCAGTACATAAACGCACTGTGTTTTTTTGTTTGGAGTTTATAAGTTTTGAACATTCGAATTTATTTGGTATTTGGAGCTTGTGATTTGGAATTTCTAAGCACCTAGCTTCATTCGGTCGTCGGTGCACATGTACCAGATTTTTCTAGTGTGAGTGGTATAGTGAAGGCAGGTATGAAAACAGCCAGAAAAGGTTTGATAGGCTTAGGTGTCGGCGCGCTCGGCGTAGTGTTTGGCGATATTGGCACCAGCCCACTGTATGCTCTCAAGGCAATTTTTGGTTCGGCGGGCTTACACATTCCCGTTACCCAACTAAACGTGCACGGTATTATTTCGCTGGTGCTGTGGTCGGTCACCATAGTCGTTTCGGTCAAATACGTGGGCTTTATCATGCGGGCCGATAACAAGGGCGAAGGCGGCATAATTGCGCTGGTTGCGTTGCTTAAAAACAGTCAATTTGTAGAGCGGTACAAGTGGTTTTTTATATTTTTGGGTTTACTCGGCGTGGCGCTATTTTACGGCGATAGTGCTATTACGCCCGCCATTTCGGTAATGTCGGCTGTAGAGGGTCTAAAAATTGTGGTGCCTGGTTCGCACCATTTTATTGTGCCGATAACGCTGGTTATTTTAGTGGGGCTGTTTTTAATTCAGCAGTATGGCACCAGCTTTATTGGTCGGCTGTTTGGTCCTGTTATGCTTGTGTGGTTCGCGTGTATTGGCGCAGGTGGGTTGCTGCAAATTTTGGCGCACCCAGAAATTTTGCGTGTTCTTTCCCCTGTGCCAGCCTTAGAGCTATTTTACGGCGCGCCGCGTATGGCATTTACGGTTACGGGGGCGGTGGTGCTTACTATTACGGGGGCCGAGGCACTCTATGCCGACATGGGGCACTTTGGCCGCCCGCCAATTTCACGCGCCTGGTTTTTTGTAGTGTTTCCTGCGCTCGCACTGTGTTACATGGGGCAGGGCGCTCTGCTGCTCACGAACGCGCACGCTATAAACGACCCATTTATCATCATGTTTCCCGAGGCTACCCGTGTGACGGTTATTATTCTGGCTACTCTGGCGACGCTGATTGCTTCTCAGTCAGTTATTTCGGGCGCGTTTTCTTTAACTCGCCAAGCTACACAGCTTAACTTTTTGCCAAAAATGCTTGTAAAACATACGTCAGAAAAAGAAACAGGCCAGGTTTATTTGCCATTTGTAAACTTTGCCCTTTGTTTGGCAGTAGTGTTTCTAGTGATTTTGTTTGGCTCGTCTGAAAAGTTGGCGAATGCGTACGGTATAGCGGTCAGCGGCACGCTGGCCATCGACACGGTGTTGTTTTTGGTGGTGGCGCGAGTGGTCTGGCGAAAAAGCCTGCGCTTCGTCCTGTTCGTGCTGGCACTTTTCATACCGCTTGACCTACTTTTTGTTACAGCCAATAGTTCAAAGATACTGCACGGTGGTTGGTTCCCTATACTGCTGGCAGCAATTGTCTTTTACATTATTACCACCTGGATAAAAGGTCAAAAAATCATCGCCGAAAAACGCCTGTTGCTTCAGAAGCCGCTCGCCGACTTTGTGAAAGATTTGCATACAGGTAGGCTGGACGTTAAGCGCTTGCCTGGAGCTGCTATTTACGTAACGCACCGTGCAGATGTGGTGCCCTTGGCACTCAAAACAACTACCCAAGAACTGCGTGAACTACACCAACACACCATGATTGTTTCGGTGCACATTACTAACGACGCGCATGTGCCCAAAAAAGACCGAGTGCATACCGACACTTTGCATTACCATGACGATGGCGTAAGCTATGTGCGACTGCGCTACGGTTTTCACGATGTTACCGACATACCAAAGGCGCTTGCGAGCCTGCATAACACCGACAAAGAATTTTTATTTGACATGAACGAGGCAATTTATTTCACTTCGCTCATTCACGTGCTGCCAAGTCGAGCGCAGAACATGGTGCCCGTACGTAAAACCATTTACGGCATAATGAACAAAAATGCCATGAGCCAAAGCGACTACTACCACCTGCCACCCGCCCGCACCATAGAACTCAGCTCCACCATCGAACTCTAAGGCTGTTTAATCACAGAGCGCCAAGAGTCTTCCCCTACGCTTGAGCAAAGCGAATGAGGCGAAAGCCGAGCTTTGGGGGGAGTTGCGAATATCCGAATTTATTTCGGATATGAAGTGGAGGGTGAGGACTGTCAGCGACAGTTCGCAAGGGAAGCTTCTCTTAAAAAACTTGTTTCCAAAGATGAAGTTCCAGGGCCGCGGAACGTTGCGAGCCCCTCCTACATATGGTACCCCGCACAGGAAGCGCTTCGCTTGCACGGTTTTTTGCTGCTCGGAACGAGTTCCTGTGCTGCAAAAAACTGTACGAACCTACGTTCGCTACGCTCACTTGACGGTTCTCATCCTGACGCAAAACCAAGTAAAAGCCGGCCAAAAGCCGGCCTTTACTTGGTACCCCGCACAGGAATCGAACCTGCAACCTCCGGTACCGGAAACCGACGCTCTATCCAATTGAGCTAACGGGGCATATCCTTTCCTGTGCACTCACCTTGTTTTGCATACTTGGCAAAAGCTTTGGCTGAGTCTTTGGGTTGTTCTTTCGAAACCTCAAACGGTCGATTCTGCTCGATTTTGCTCTCTGGTTTGAGGTTTTGTTGAAACACGATACGAAGTGAAGTATAACACACAGACAAAGCCATATATAAGTAAACAATACTATTGATTTATTTTAAAATATATAGTACAATACAAAAAGTTTAAATAAGGACTTACCGAGAGCTATGAGTACACTACATGCAGAAAAACACACTATTCCAACAGGTGATAGTATCCCTATGGCAGTAGATGTTAACCCCAATTCCCTCGTGGAACGAACTTACCCTGATTTTACTGACCCAACTATGACTCGTATTGATGTTGAGTCAACAAGGGTGATGGGTGACTATCTAGAAAGTCGTTTTGTTCCTGAGAAGCCTTTTGACCTGACACTCACCATGGAGCCTACGGGTAAAACATTACCAAAAATCGAACGTGTCCCCGTGGGGGTCCGATCATATCCCTGGCTGCAACATGACGGCTGGTCTGTATCGCCGGAAACAGCACTTAAAGCAAGCCTGCTCGGGCTTTTAGTAGTTAATGTGGCGGCAAATATACCGAATGTTATCACTGCTGCTCAAGACCTTGGTGATGAGGCTCGCCAAGTGGGGCACGGCATATATAGACACTTCAATCCTGTTCCTGACGTGCTTGTACCGGGTGCAGTGGTAAACATTACTCCAGGCAAAACAGTTACAATAAGCGTAGACGCTGCTGCTTCAAGCAAAGCTGGCCAAAATGTTGTTGATCCGACTGCTGTTCAGAAGTTTTCAGACGGAGTCAACGCGCAGATGGGAAAGGGCGGTAGGCTTAAAGAAGTTATCATAACGGGTCGTTCGTCAGACGAATATTCGACAGATAAAGATATAGGTGTATTAGAAAAAACCAATAACGATTTATCTGATAGACGTGCCGCCGCATATGCAGAACCCATTACCCGAAGCCTCGGAGCAAATGCCATAAAGCCTAAGCTTACAGCGGTCCAAGATGTGATTAGTCAAGAACTCAAAGCCCAGCTCCAGGCTGATGCAAAGCGACTTGGTTTTTCATCGCTCACCGATGCAATTCGCAAGGTCGAATCGGGTGCTCAAACAGACCCCTCCTTCCAGAAGGCAATCAACGAGGCTTTCACAGCAAAGCGTGGCGTGACAATGCAAGCAACTGTCGAGCTTCCTGGGGAAGACGAAGTAGAGGTTATTCGCACAGAACATTATGAACCTGGGGTTGATAACCCGCCCGAGAATCCAGACCGTGACTACGATGGTAAGTTTATTCCTTTCCTCATTCCACCCCTTCCACGCTTCCGTAAAATTATGAAAGATGCAATCAAGCGTGCATGGAAGCTTGTGCCAGGTAAAGAATTGATGATTCCCAAAATACTAAAAACGCCAAGAGATATGGCGTGGGTACGTCTACGACCCGAGGCGCTCCAAGAAGACGGCACGCTTGTTGATATGCCTTGGGCATATTCACGCAAATACGAACACCTTATGCGCGATGGACGAATCGCAGATATACTGTGTGGTAAGTTCAAGAATGCTGAAGGCAAAGATAAAGAGCTAAGAATAATGTTTATTGATAAATCTCCTGCAGCCGAAACTGTCGAAGAATTTGAGGGTCTCATAAAACAGTTTGCTGCTATGCGTGGGGGTAGTCTTGCCGATAAAATTACCGGTATATTTGTCTATCCAGAATCTAGCGCTGGAGACCACCACAGTAACCCAAAAAAAATCGGTGTTGGAGTAGATAAGCAAGACGATGAAGGAGTTCTCGGATTTTGCGCTCCCGCTCTTGAACTCGTTGAGATGCATATGAAAGAAACGCAAAACCCAGATGAACTACGAGAGTACTTTGCAGACTATATGGGTGCGCTCTGGACCTTAAGTCATGAAGCTGCCGGTCATGGTACCGGTATACGCTCCGATAAAGTAAAGCTATTGCCTGTACGGAGTCGGTTATATGACAATGCGTATATCTCAAGTGACCCATGGGAAGACAGAATGGAAAATAACTACAATCAGAACCTGCCCCTAAATTATCGTAGGCGGGCCAAATGGTTTGATCGGGTATTTCGTGGTCGCAATAATGATGACAAGCTAATTTTTGACGCAGAGTTTCCCGTACTAGACCGCAACGGAAATGTTGTCACTATACGTGAGCAAGTAGACGCAAACGACCCAAGATTGCAGCATGCCACAAGAGTACATATTAATGGACGTGATGTTACTAGGTACGCTGGTACAAACCCAGCCGAGCTTCAAGCCGAAACAGCCGCCTCGGCAGTTACCGGCATAGAGGTTCCGTACAGTGAGGCTGGGGCAAAAGTGAATACAATAAGAACCACTGATGATGGTACTGTGGCCTCGTTCGCACAAGGCTATCTTGCCTCACATCGTGACATGGCTACGTATAGCGATATCATTGGCGCCAAGACAGGTACTGTTCCTGTAGAATTTGATAATCCGCCCCAAGTGGATATAACCTACACAAAACCAGAAAATGACCGTGTGATGCAAGAGCACTATAAGCGCGCTCGTTCTCAAAGGACCCTCCGTCCCGAAGAAATGATTGCCATACTTTCACATGCTGTTGGTCGCAAGGTTGGGTAGTGCATGTTTTTATGCCTCACATCTGCATCTGCATAATCGCAGTAAAAATTGCATAGTGTATGGTAAGGTAATGGGGTGAAACTACGTTCTACGGTAGATGTCGACAAGGCATTACGACCATATCTTGAAGTTGCCGCACAAGTTACAGGCAAACAGCTTACCGTGCAGCGTATGGAACGGCTTATGGCATACCTTGGTAACCCCGAGCGTTCCTTGCGGGTAATACATGCTGCAGGCACTAGCGGCAAAACCTCAACAACGTATTTTATTGCTCAGCTTCTGACAGAAACGGGCTTAAAAGTCGGGCATACAGTGTCGCCTCATGTGGTCGAGCTGAACGAAAGAGTTCAACTGGGCGGCAAGCCTATCCCGAAAAAAATGTTGCATGAGGAGCTAAGCGAGTTTCTAGAACGCATACAAGACGCGCCTGAAACACCAAGTTGGTTTGAATGTATGCTTGCCTTTGCTTTGTGGTTTTTTGCTAAGCAAAAAGTCGACTACGTGGTAGTCGAAACGGGCATGGGCGGCTTGCACGATGCTTCGAATGTTTTAGCTCGGCAAGATAAACTATGTGTGTTAACAGACATTGGGTTCGACCACATGCATGTGTTGGGCGAAAGGCTTGGTGCAATCGCTCATCAAAAAGCGGGTATTATTCACGAAGGAAATAGCGCGCTCATGTACGAGCAAACTGCTGAAATAATGCAAGTGGTACGCTATTGGGTCAGTCAACAAGAAGGCGCCGAACTCTATACTTTTACCGAACCCAAACTACAAGAAGTATACGGCGAGGTTTTTCCACTACACATGCCGAAGTTTCAAAAAAGAAACTGGCTTCTTGCCTATGCAACGTATCGATTTTTGTGTAACCGCGATAGTCATGTAATGATTGACGTTAAAAAATTGGCTAAAACTCAACGGCTGCAAGTACCCGCCAGAATGGAAGCACATAGCGAAGATGGCAAAAAAATTATATTTGACGGCGCCCACAATGGCCAAAAAATGACGGCCTTGGTCGAAAGCTTTCAAGAACAGTACCCAGGCCGAAAAGTCCCGATGCTACTTGCACTTAAGCAGGGGAAGGAAATTTCCGACCTGGCTCCCCTAATAAAAAACATAGCTTCTAGCGTAGTGGTCACAACTTTTAAGGCAGCGCAAGATGTACCTGTTTTTTCGGTTGCGCCAAACGAAATTGTGGCAGTGCTAAAAAAACACGGTGTGCAAGCGGTGGCCGTACCAGAGCAAAAGGCAGCGTACGAAAGCTTTTTGTCACTCGTTGATGATGTAGGTCTGGTAACGGGTTCGTTTTATTTAATAGGGCAGCTTCGTTCGCAGCTTTCATAACCCCCTCTGCATACAATAAAGTGTTGGACTGCTCACATACTTATTTTCCGAAATACTGTGTACTTACAAGATGAATACTAAGCAAACCATTGTGCCCCGTGCAATTGCAAGCGTTTTTTTCAAAGATTATCTTAAGAAAATTCTTGGCATACCCCTAGTTTTGGTGACAAGTTTAGTTGCTGTTTGTGTGTGGCTGGCGTGGTACTTTTCTGGGTGGTGGCTGCTTGGGCTTGTAGTGCTGGCGCCAATATTAGCGGCGTTGCTTGGTGCGATTTTGGTAGCCCATTTTGTAAGTCAAAGAATATCGCCGCGCAAACTTTCGGCCCAAGAAGCAGCAATGGTTAGAACATTTGTAGCGCGCACTGTGCAGCTTGCGGAAGTAGCACGCACCCCGCTGCCATTACTTGGCATAAAGGTGGTATGGGACATGGTTACTCACCGTGATATTAGAACCCTGCAATCGGTGTTGCAACAAAGTGCATCTTTACGCGCTGAATACACAGCCCTTGTAAAACGAATAAGCTAATTGGCACTCTTGACATGAGAGTGCCAATTTTTGTATACTAAAAGTGTGAGAGGTTAGACCTCGCACAGTAACGTAAAGGAGGAAATATGACACAACTTGTACCATTTGATCCTTTTGTGGAGCTTCAGGCTTTGCAGCGGAGTTTACTTGGCGACGACTGGATGACTCCTGTAAAACGTATGCATATGCCAACAACCGATGTGTACACAGAAGACGATAAGCAGCTTGTGGTAGAGGCCCATCTACCAAACTTTGACGACAAAGACGTTGAAGTCCATGTAGAAAACGGCGCGCTCGTGATTCACGCTGAAAAACACGAGCAAGAAAAGGACAAGGCCAAAAAATATGTGGTGCGCGAAAGCAGCAGCAGCTTCTACCGACGCATACAACTACCTAAGATTGCCGACATGGACAAAATAGACGGCGACATGAAAGATGGCGTACTAAAGGTGGTCGTGCCCTTTAAAGAGCTACCAGCACCAAAGAAAATCGCAATTAAGAAAAAATAAGCGTTAACGTTAAGGCATTAAAAAACAGCACCTTTTGTTGGTGCTGTTTTTTAATGGTACGTTCGGCAGGATTTGAAGACTTCTGGCTCTTGCAGAGCCAGGTCTTCGGTTTAATCGTTTCCGATAAACCATATAAAAAGCCCATCTTACAATGGACTCTTTATATGGTACGCCCGGCAGGATTTGAAGACTAGTCTCGCACTGCTCGACTCGTAGGTTCAAATTACTACAGATATACCAAGTAAAACGCCCACCTTTCGGTGAGCATCTTACTTGGTACGCCCGGCAGGATTTGAACCTACGACCCCTTGGTTCGAAGCCAAGTACTCTAATCCACTGAGCTACGGGCGCGTAAATGTACTGCATAGTATAACAGGGTAGTTCTTAAATGACGAGGAGTACGACGCCAACGGTGCAAATTCCTGCGGCAACAAGTTTGCGTGTAAAGTCGGTGCGCTCGCCTTTCATAAACCAAAAGGCCAGGAGCGTTGTAACAATTATTCCCGTTTGGCGTATGGGACCAACCAGGCTAAAAGGGCCTTCTATATAGGCATAGGTTATTGCCAAATTCCCTACGGCATAGAGAACCGCTAGCCAAAGAATTGGCCGAAGAGTTTCACCGCCCAGCAAGGGAAGGCACAGCTTAATTTTATGAGGGTTTACCAGCAGTGATGCCAGACCACCCAGAATAAACGAGGCAAACACCCAGGTGAGTGCATCGGTGTAGCGAGCTACGTACGATGCCGAAGCAATTGCCATGCCAAAAATGGCGCCAGTTAAAAGCCCAAGCGCAATGCCTTTCGAGCGCCAGACTTGCCGCGGATTTTTCACCAACACAAAAATGCTGCCAAAAATTACAGCAGTGCCAAGAAGCTGCAAGGGGTGAAGTTTTTCATGAAACACAATAATTCCTGTTAGCATTATCCAAATTGCTTGAGTTGCAAAAAGCACCGAAAAAACAGCGGCATTTAAACGGGCTAGGGCACGTCCATATACAACAGAGCCGCCACCAAACGCGACCGTTGCAAGCAAAATCGCCAGCCATACTTTTGAAAATCCTGCAAAAGAAATGGGGTGAACAAAAAATATCGGAAGCATTACAAAAGCAACGCTTAGTTGAAAAACAGTAGCGAAAGCGACAGGGTCGGCTTTGTGTTTATGAAGAATAATTCTTTGCAGCAAAATTGCCACCGAAAGTGACAGTACGGCAAAGGCAACATACGACTGCCAGGAATAGAGGTTCATTTGCTCGAATTATATCATGCTAGTGGCAGAGCTAGCGTAAACGTTGCGCCCTTGGTTGGGTTGTTTTTGGCTGTCAGTTCACCATGGTGCGCCTGGCTAATCCGCTCAGCAATCGAAAGCCCAAGACCGTGCCCAGCAACGTTTTGGCTGCTACGGGAGGTGTCTGCACGGTAAAATCGGTCGAATATATGTGGCAAATCTTGCGGGTGAACGCCGGGCCCTTCATCGATAACTTGTATCTCAATGGTTTTATTTTTGGCCACAGCGTGCAGGGTAACAGTCGACTTTGGAGGGCTATATTTAACTGCATTTTCAAGCAAAATAACCAGCGCGTCCGTTAAGCTTTCTTTGTCGGCCGTTACTATGTGCGGTGCGATGGTGTTGTGTATAGCGATTTTTTTGCTCTGGGCGAGCGGTATGCACCGATTGACCGCGTCGATAGCGACTTCTTCAAGTTGGCAGGGGGCTAACGCAAGGTGCTTACTACTGGCAAGGGCTAATAGGCGATCGGTGAGGGTGCGCATGTGGTGGACTTCATCGAGCGTGCTTTTTAGCAGGGCGTTCTTTGACTGCAAGGTTGCTTTTTTATCGCGCAGGCCAACCTCTAGTTCGGATTGCATAATAGTAAGCGGGGTGCGAAGTTCGTGCGCGGCATCGCTACTAAAACGAGCTTGCGATTCCATGGCTTGTTCGATTGGCTGCAAAGTTCGTTTGGCCAACAAATAGCTTCCGCCCGCGCCTAGTAGCAGTACGGCCGTATTGAATAAGGCTAGTTGCGCCAGCAAACGTGCTCGACCTTGGTTAATACGGGCCTCACGCCAATCATCGGCCATGGGCGAGTCGATAAAAAGCGGTGTTTCTACGGGATGGTTAGGGCCAAAGCCGCGGCGGAGTTCATGGGAGGAAACCTCGAAAACAATCGTGCTAAACAGCAGGCTTACCACTAACAAGATGAGCGTGTACCAAGCACTAAGACGTAGCGTGGCCGAATGAAAACTAAGCTTCATTTAAGTGGCTTCTCCGAGTCGGTAGCCAAACCCTCTTACCGTGTGAATAAGGGGGTTTTTGGGAAATGGTGTATCGATTTTGGTACGTAGGTAGCCTATGTAAGCCTCGACTGTGTTGGGTAAAATATCGGCGTCGAAATCCCATACGTGGTTAATAATGTTTTCTTTGCTAAGCACGCGGTTGTGATTACGCATGAGGTATTCGAGCAGAGCGTATTCTGTTTGCGAAAGCTGGATAGGTTTTTGGCTGCGTTGCACGTTGTAGCTGAGGGTGTCGAGACTTAGGTCGGCAACGCTCAGGGTAGAGTTGTTCGTTTGCTGAGGGCGACGGGTGAGTGCCCTAAGTCGCGCTAGTAGCTCCTCGAACGAAAACGGCTTTACTAAATAATCATCTGCGCCAGCGTTTAAACCGTTAACACGGTCGCGAACCTCGCCTTTGGCGGTCAGCATTAAAATGGGAGTTTTCACGCCACTGTCTCGGATTTTTTTACAAATTTCTAACCCGTCCATTCCACCAGGTAACATTCGGTCTAAAATAATGGCGTCATAACTATCACCGAGCGCGGCCGAGAGACCACTCGGACCTTCATGGCATATCTCAACAATTGAACGCTCCTGCTCAAGGCCCATTTTAATGGCGCGGGCAATTTTTGGTTCGTCTTCAACGAGGAGTATTTTCATGAGCGTGAGTGTAGTCTTACCGACTGAATTATACCTGAGAAAGAATGAATTAATTATCATCTACCCCGCGATTGCACGGGGTAGATGAGGTGAGAACTGTTAGTTCGCGTTTGAGCTAAAGTTTGAGTCTGTTGCGCGTTGGTTGGTGTCGTCATGTGAGTCACGTGGGTCACCTGGCCCTCTGTGATCACGGCCACCGCCTACGAGGTAGCGGTAGTCGGTCGAAATGTTATTGTCGCTAAACCATTTGTTAAGCGCAGTGCGCTCTGTGTCCATCAGTGTTTTTCGTTCGGCATGTGTCTTAGCGCTCATGTTTGCACGGTTTGTTTCGCGATTTTTTTGCAACTCCGCCCGCTTGGCGGTGATGGCATCGGCTTGAGCCTGCGTCAATTTGCCATCTTTGACTAGTTGGGCAAGTTTTGTTTTAACATCGGCTTCGTGCTCGGCTTCTGCTTTGGTATGTTCGGCATCGAACACAGCTTGTACCTCGGCTTTATTTAGTTTGAACTTTGTGGCTACAGCATCAACTAGGTTAGACATACGGTTGTTTGTGCTAGTGTTTTGTGTAGCGGCAGTTGCTATCCCCAGACCAGTCAGGGTTGTTATTGCGACTGCAGCGGTTATACCTGCAACGGCTAGTTTTTTGTTCATAGGCTGTGCCTCCTTTAGTGATTTAAGTTGCTTTCGTGCAACATTCCCAGCATAAGTCTTAAACATGAGAGCTAGCTGAATGACGTTCAACCGGCTTCCATTCTCTTAGCCAAAATGCTGGATGATTTTGGTTACGCCATATTCTTAAAAAAGGGGTTTATTTTACTACGATTAGTGTGCTACAATGTGCTTACGGTTTTGTAACACCAAAAATTAAATTACAAACCAAGATAAAAATAATCAAAATGAAATCTCTCTCACGCTTTTTTGCACGCGATACACGGCGGTCGAATAAAATAGGCCAGGCTGTGCCTGTCTATGAATCGAGGGAAGTTCATCGGCATCAAGAACGAACTACCACAACGCCCTTACGACGCATAACCGTAGGGTTTTTGGTATTCGGAGTTCTTGGGGTAATTGCCTACAGTGCCTATGCGTTAACACCTGGCACCATAAAGTTTGCCTACAGTGGAGAAACTTGTCAGTCGCGACTAACGTTTTTGCCGAGTTTACAGAGAACTATTCCAGAAAGTAAATTTGCCGTTACCTATAGCGACTCTATATTAGTAAGGGGCCACCGAGTTGTCTCTACAAAAACATGCTTTGCGCCGCGCTCGACACCCGTTCCTGGGCCAACAGTTGCCAGTAGTGCGCCAATGGGCTGGCGACTGCTACAAACACGATACCTTGTTGCAGTGCCAAAACCACCCGAGGTGGTGGGGTCTTTGCAAACCATGAAGCCGCTACCTATTACGAAGCCTTTACAACTTTCTATTAATCAGCCCGATGAAACTTTTGAATATTCTATTAAAATATCTGGCAAACAACAGCGCTGCCACGTTGCTGCCCAAACAGTACACTGTGCAACTGCGAATTTAAATTTGCGACAAGGCGTTGCTTACAAGGCCGCACTTGTAAGAAGTTTTGATGGCAAAGACGCTCAAGCCATCGGTACAATGAACTTTTCGACCTTGCCAGCCGTTCGGGTTGTAAGTACAACCATTCAGCAAAACGAAGTGGTGGTCGGTAGGCCCAAAACGGTTACCGTAGTATTCGATAAGCCACTGGTTGAAGCGACCGCGCAGCTCGAAGATGTTACCGATGCGCAGGGGCGAAAAATTACCACCGACACACGTATAGACGGCACGAAACTAATTGCGAGTTGGCCCGATGAGTTACCGCGCGAAAAAAACTATACGCTAACCGTTACAAAAGCAGTTGCAAACGACAACAGCAAGACCTCGGGGCCATTTATACTGAAGTTTGAAACATCGGGCGGCCCGAAAATAACTGCTACCAATGCGCCTACGAGTAACGTAGACACAAGCGCACGCCTGGTTGTTACGTTTGACCAACAACTGGTTGCGGGCCAAGACATTTCCAAATTCGCTGTTATAACTGGAGTAAACGCTGGTATTACCTACGACAAGAATCAAATTGTGTATACTTTGCAATCGGCACCAAACTGTACAAACTTTACGCTTTCTGTTGTAAAGGGCCTGCTTGGGGAAAGTGGCATGGTTTCGACAAGCGGCTGGACGTTTAACACGCGCACCACTTGCCGCGTGGCAACGACTGTTATTGGGCGGTCGGTTAAAGGCCAAGCAATTACTGCATATACGTACGGTACTGGCGCGAAAACAGTTTTGTTTACTGGTGGCATACATGGTTCAGAGCCCAGCGGCATGTACATCATGCAAGACTGGGTGAAATATTTGGATTCAGAGGGTTACAAAATTCCATCAGACAGGAAAATTGTGGTGGTGCCAAATGTGAACCCCGATGCTATTGCGGCGAACGATCGCTACAACGCGAACGGTGTAAACATTGATCGAAATTTCCCTTCATCCGACTGGAAGAAAGACGTTGATATAAAAGGAGGTACGAAGGTAAATGGCGGCGGTTCTGCGCCGCTATCCGAACCAGAAACACGAGCGCTTGTCGACCTTACGACCAGCCTTAACCCACGCGTCGTTGTTTCGTTTCATGCGTCGGGGAACCTGGTGGGGATTAATAAAGTGGCTGATTCGGCAGCTATTGGTACCATGTACGCTGTCTCGGTCGGATATCAAACAATGTTCGACAACGCCGAGGAAATTATGGGCTACGGGTTTTCGGGTGAGTACGAAACGTGGGTTGGCGAAAAACTAGGTGCACCAGCAGTGTTGGTTGAGCTACCCAATACAACGGGCCGATTCTTCGATAAACATGTCGATACGCTCTGGAAAGTCGTTAATACACCGTAAACGGGCGAGAGTATTCTAAAAGTAGTTTTTACCATCAAATAGGTCAGAAACAGAACCGCCTGTTACGATTTCGTGCAGGGCAGTTGCAATAAGTGGCGCCACAGGAATAACTACCAGTTTGTTGCCTAAAACTTTGCGTGCGTAATCTATCGGCACCGTATCGGTCACAATAAGCTTGTCTATCACGCCATCTTGTAGGCGTTCAAGTGCTGGGTCAGACAGGAGTGCGTGGGTTGCACAGGCAATGACGCCCGTGGCACCAGAATCTCGCAAAGTGTGAGCGGCTGTTACCAGGGTGCCTGCTGTGTCAATCATATCGTCGGTCATAATACAAATACGACCCTCCACACCTTGCAGTTTTTTTGGCCGCAAAATGTTGGCCGAATTTTTACGATCGCGAGTTTTTTGTAGGTGGCGCAAGCGAATGCCAAGCTCATCGGCGGCACGCTCTGATTCTTTAGCGCGACCAGTGTCGGGCGAAACAAGGGCAAATTTTTCGAGGTCGTGGCCCATAAGTTCGGCGCGGAGCTCTTGTAAAATTAAACCACTCGCTACTAGGTGATCAAATGGCCCCTGAAACGTGCCCTGAACCTGTGGGGAATGCATGTCGATGGTCACCAGGCGGTCGGCGCCTGCTGTTTCAAGCATCTTGGTAACTACAGCCGCCGAAATGGGTTCGCGGCCCTTGGCTTTGCGGTCCTGGCGGGAATACCCCAGGTAGGGTATAACAATGGTGATTTCGCTAGCCGAAGAACGCCGAGCAGCGTCAATAAGCAGCATGGTTTCCATAAGTGCGTCATTTACCGAAAGATTACGCTTATAGTCGTGAGCAAACGTTTGCATAATAATAACGTGTTTGCCGCGGACCGATTGTTCGTACTGCACGTACAGCTCACTGTTGGCGAAACGCTTTGTGTTTAGTGGGCCTAGCTCGAGCCCCATGGCCGCAACTGTTTCTTGGGCGATTCTGGGGTGAACGGTGCCACTCACAATATATAAGCTTGATGGATCAAGTTTGGCTTTCGCTGTACCCATAGTAACCGTGCACCTCCGCCTTTCGGCCCTTAGCTTTCCCTACTTCTTAGTATAGTCGACATTAGTCGCTAGCTTGAAGTTTTTTTTGCAACGTTTCGTTTAGCGGTGTTCTTCAAATAAGTGCGTGTTATATTCGTAGCGAGTGTGGGCAAAAACGCGCAGTAGTTTAAGTAGGCGGAGCAGTCGTACGCCGTGCAGGTATTCCGCAGTGGTCGAAATAAGCGGAATGGCTGCAAACAAATAAAACCAGTGGTGACGCCAATATTTTCGCCTGTCGAGAGCAAAATGCCACTCAAACATGAACTCTGCCAGGAACAAAATAGAAATAGCAATTTCGTAGGCGTCTATTGCGAGTATCCAGTCTTCGGGCAAAAGTTCGAAGTGTTCGAATGCAATGAGGCCAAAACTTACGACCACCAGCGAGTTCATAACAACCTCTTTTACCAGCAGGAACCGTCGAAGTTTTTTATTGGGCTTTTTCGATTTCATAATGCTTGTATTTATTTTAACAGACTACACGGTGCACCTAACAGGGCAGCGAATGAGATCTTGTTCAATATCATTCGTACCTCTGTAAAAGTTATTGGGGTTTTACTGTTTAGAATAAGCCTACAGTATTTTTAGGTCTGCAAGTTGCATGATAAGTTTTTCGTAAGATTCAAATAAAATTGGTGTGAATCCGCATGCTCCAGAGGTACTTAAACTTTTTTCGGCATCATCAATAAACACTAATTCGGCCATGGTGACCCCTAGTGCGTCTGCGAAATACTGAAAAGCTTCGGGCTCGGGCTTAACCAGCGATGTTTCGGCCGAAATATGAAATACATCAAAATGTGTATGAAGGCCATTTTTGCGCATTTCGGCTGCTTTTTCATGGGTATTATTGCTGAGTAAACCAACTTTGTAGCCTGATTTTTTTAATGTATCTACTAAGTCTAAGACATTCAAGTTTAAACTGTCGGCGCTATGTGCTTCGCTAAGCTTCATTACAGGAGCGACTTTATTGGGCTGGCCCAGTTCCGTAAGCACCAGAGTCCACAGCTTTTCCCAGCCAATTTCACCGCGGTTAACCTTTTTATTGTGATGAAAATATGCTTCTAAATATGCGTCGTGTGGTATGCCAAGCAATTTTGCGACCGCCTCGCCAAAAAACTTTCCTGGCTTGCCATTTAGTACACCACCCCAATCAAAACCGACCGCTCTATATGGCATGGTTTTATGATAGCAAAAAGTAAATGACCCCACCTAACAAGGGGGTCATTTACTTTGGAGGGCCAGGTGGGACTCGAACCCACGACATTCTGCTTAAGAGGCAGACGCTCTAACCAGCTGAGCTACTGGCCCGGGCTGCTACAATACTTGCATCATGCAAAAGTGTAGCAAATCACCTCTGTTTTGGCAAGATGTTATCTTACTATTAAACTGGCGTTACGGGTGTGACGGGGCTTATAGGTGAGGTGGGGGTTTCTGCCGCTGAAGGAGATCTTTTAAGCCACATGTAAAGCAGGGCGGGAGCCGAGCTGTACATAAAAAGTAGATATAATGCTACGGGTATGCCTATAATCGTGAATATGAGCAAAGAATACACTATGCACATACCAATAATACCCCACACTTTGCCGACATGCCCACTGGATGCATTCCAGCTAGCTTTAATAGCCTCTAGTGGACCCATGTTTTGGTCAAAGAAGAAATATTGAGCAAGACTCAACCGTGGCATGACGAAAAAGAACGGTACAATCAGGGCGACCAGAGAAAGAACAAGCAGCACGTACATCACTAGCGCCATGCCAATAAAAG
Organism: Saccharimonadales bacterium (SeqCode); assembly: GCA_049293335.1. Lineage (GTDB taxonomy): Bacteria > Patescibacteriota > Saccharimonadia > Saccharimonadales > UBA4665 > JAGXIT01. The sequence goes on along the minus strand of JBATSO010000002.1, from coordinate 10,268 downwards.
CAGGAAGACGGCCTAACGTTGCTGATATAGCTTCTCCAAAACCAATTTTTTCATGCCGAACGTTATGGAGCTGGATAATTACTAGACATGCTGAGAGAACAAGGTTTATGGCGAATACGACTACCTGGGCAACAATATAAGGTGCAGTTACGCTTTGGCTAGAGTTATCGCCTCCCATCACTTCTGAAAGAAGTGATGTTATGAGTCCGGTACCTAGAGTAAGGCCAAGGTATAGTACCCAGTTTGTAAGTGTAGCTGCTTTTGCGTACTTAAAAATCTTTGACGCGCCTGGCCAATCTTTCGGGAAAGTCTCTGATTGTGCTTGGCTAGTTTGTGGGTCCATGTTACCTCCTTTATGGTACTGTTTAGTATGACTATACTGCGGTCGAGGTGTCGTTACAAGCACTTTGTTGCTTTTGTGATGTGACTTTACGGTTACAGCCCTGCTCATGGGCACGTGATACACTAGGGCTTATGAAAATGCTAAACGGTCGTGACCTGGCAGAGTATATTCAAGAACGTCAGGCACGTGAAGTGCGGTCTTTGCGCCAGGCTTGGCATGTGCAGCCAAAATTGGCGATTATTCTAACGGGCAACCACGCCCCCAGTGAGCTGTATGTACGCAAAAAACAGCAGTACGGCGCCGAAGTACTTGTTGCAGTAGAGGTTCACAGGCTTGAGCAGTCAGCGGTGCCAGCTTTGATTAGCGAGCTAAACAACGACTCCAAAGTACACGGCATAATCGTGCAATTACCACTGCAAGATCCCACCGAAACCGACGCTATTTGTAACCTGATTGCCCCAGAAAAAGATGTCGATGCATTGGGCGAACGGGCCGTGCACGACCCCGCAACGCCCATGGCTATTTTGTGGTTGCTAGCGGGGTACAATGTAGATGTTGTGCATAGCAAAATTGCGCTGGTAGGCCGTGGTCGGCTGGTTGGAGCACCGCTTGAAAAAATGTTTACCCAAAGTGGCTATGATTTTACGGTCGTAAACACCAAAACACCAGACATTGCTGCTGTCTTGCGGGAAGCAGATATTGTTATTTCTGCTACTGGCCGTGCGGGTCTAATTACCGCCGATATGATAAAAAAGGGCGCAGTAGTAGTTGACGCAGGAGTGGCTGGCGAAAAGGGCAAAACCGTTGGTGATCTCGACGCCTCAGTGTATGAAAGAGACGACTTAACCCTCACCCCCCGCAAAGGCGGTGTAGGTCCCCTAACCATCTGCGCCCTGTTCGAAAACGTCATCCGTGCCGCCCGCGCTACTGTGAAAGGTTAGACCTCGCACAAAACTATCAACAGGCTAAGAAGATAAATATGCACGACATGTGCGAGGTCTAACCTTTCACATCCAGAGTTCAGGCTCGGGCTGTTTGAGAGGAGACCAGGTCCCAGATTTCTTCTGGGATTTCGTGGTTGTGTAGGGTGCGAAAGTCGTACGATGTGTCGAGGGTAAAATTGTACGCGTTGAGTTCGGGGTATTGCTGCTGGGCCATTCGCATTGCGGTGCGGGACTCGCGAACTCCACCCACGCAGTCCAGAGGTTTGTCGCCCTCTATTCCCAGAAGTTGTCGGTAGGTTTTCTCCAGGCTTGCATCGAGTAAAAGATTTTTGCCACCGAAGAGCTTTTCTAGTTTTTGTCTAGCAATAAAAGGGGTCAGTACGAGAAACACAAAAGCGCATTTTGCACAGGTAGCATCCCAAAAAAGGTGGTTGCTGCCGTGCCGAAAGGCTGTGTTACACGAGCTAAAGACAGCATGATATTTCTCGAAATATGGCGCAAATAGTTCCGCAATGCGTAGTTCAGTCAGCGGCCTAAGAAGAGAATAGTACCGCATGGAACTACCAAAAGAATGCTTTAAAAGAGCTTGGTAGTCTTGTTCAAATTCCTGAGACTTTGAATATTGATGGTTAATTGCGACATTGTCGTAAAAAAGGGTCGGTTCATTGGCAGACTGTTCGTTCGACACCACATGGTCGCGCCGACCGCTCAGTATGCATACAATGGTACCAACAGCGGCAAAGATTGCCGAAATCGGCACATGGCCATTGTAGGCGCCATTTTCGTTCAGGGCTTTTAATTGTGGATCCCAGGTTCGGTCGACCCAGTAGTGTGGCAAACCAACCCGCTCTACGAGCGGGGTGAGTTGTTGGCGGTGGTTGAGGCTCCAGGTTGCAATATCGAGTCCGCTATTTCGCAGTAGCTCTACGCTTACCAGTGAATCTTTGCCGCCACCGAGGCCAATCAACAGCCCTGTGCCATCAACTTCAACCTCATGTAATGTATCGACTGTAGCGTTAAATGGGATGGGGCTGAGCGGGTCAAGCCGATTAACGTAAAAAAACTCGCCCAAGCCACGTTGATAAGTTTTGCTCAGAAAACTGGCCAGTGGTTCGTCGAGAACACCGCTGCGAACTTCGATTTCTGGTGCCAAATAAGCCTTATAGTACGAAACGCCTGCCACAAAAAATAGCTGCTGCACGGCGGCATCAAATGCCGCGGGGTCGTACTGTGCAAACGGGAAGTCAAAACGGTATGTTTCGGTGAACTGCAAGGCGTCATCGTAGGCATAGTGCAGTCGAAGAATTTTTTCGTGTGGCGTAAAATCGTAGCCAGAAAAGACGAATGTTTGGTACTGGTTCATAGGTCCATAACCGTTTCTCGAAACAGATTGCCGCGTTCCTCAAAGTTTTTAAACATATCAAAGCTGGCAAACCCAGGCGAAAACACAACGGCATCGCCGTGCTGTGCTATTTTGCGGGCACCTGCAACAATCTCAGGCATTGTTCGGCTGGTTGTGTCGAGGTAGTAGTTTGTAAAACCATGGTCTTTAAGAACTTTTGCCAGCCTAGGGCCGCTTGCACCGTATAAAAACAGGGTGCGGAACTGTTCATGGCGGGCTTGTGCAAAATCTGCAAAATGTTCCAGTGGCAACATTCTGTCATAGCCGCCCAGCATTACAACTTTTTTGCCTGACACGGCATCGATGGCAGCCATGGTGGCATGTAAGCCTGTGGCAAAGGAGTCATTATAGTAGCGAACGCCTTGTACTTCGCGGACGAACTCTATGCGGTGTGGCAGGCCTGTAAACGAGCTCAGGACTTTGCGTAGAACCTCAGGGTCGCGCACCCCAGCTTGCCAGGCAATGGTGATGGCGGCGCAGGCATTTTGCCAATTGTGTTTGCCGAGTAATTTAAGTTCTTTGGTATGGCAAATGCTGTGGCCATCGATGACAATTGCATTCTGCTCGATATGTGCGCCAGGAGCTGTATAATAAGGGATTTTTTGAGCTGGACTGGTGCCGGCTATCTCCTCTGAAAGGGCGTTCTCGCTGTAGTATATGCTGTAGCCAGCCGCAGTTTGGTGCTGAAAAGGGCGTTTTTTGGCGCTGGTGTAGTCGGGAAGGTCTTGGTGCCAGTCAAGATGTTCGGGCACAACCATCAAGCAGGTGGCAATATGCGGCGCATGAGCAATATCGCTTAACTGAAAGCTGCTTAGTTCTAGCACCACCCAGTCGTCGGGCTGAATATCGCCGATAAATTCCAGTGGCGAACGGCCAATATTGCCGCCTAACCACACTGTTTTACCAGCCGCTTCAAGAATTTTAGCTGTGAGCGTTGAGGTGGTGCCTTTACCTTTAGTGCCCGTTATGCCGATGGTATTTTTGGTGGGGCAGTGGGCTAGAAATTCGTTGACAGCAGTGGTTATTTTAGGTTCTACTGTAGGATTTTGCTCGAGAATTACCCTTGGTGATATGCCAGCGCTGCGTACGATTACATCAAAACGATCAAGCTTGTCTAGGTAGCCCTCGCCAAGCTGCGTGTTGTACTGACTTGGTATGTCTAAGTCCGAGTTTCGGTCACACACTGTTACCTCATGCCCCTTACCCGCAAAATACCCCGCACTCACCACCCCTTCTGTTGCAAACCCCACTATCGCTATAGTCATCCCCCCATTTTACATGGTTTCTAAATGTGAAAGGTTAGACCTCGCACATTATTTTCTAAAAAATCTAAGATGGTAATGCTTGCAAAAATAATGTGCGAGGTCTAACCTTTCACATATGCCTAGTCGTAATGTGGTGCGCGAATACGAAGAAGAGTCGTTTTATCATGTGTATAACCGTGGAGTGGAGAAACGGATTATATTCGTTGATGACCAAGATTACACTGTTTTCTTAGGGCTGCTCAAGAAATACCTAGTGGGCGACAAAACAGATGCCAATAAAAACAATCGTCATGCCACGCAGACACTTGGTGCAGAACTTGAACTTTTGGCCTATTGCCTTATGCCAAACCACTTTCATTTATTGTTTTATCAATATTCGGCTGATGCTATAGAAAAATTGATGCGTCGTGTTATGACGGGCTACGTGATGTATTTTAACAATCGCTATAACCGCGTAGGATCACTCTTTCAGGGGCCATACAAGGCTTCAAAAATCTCCACCGATGCGTACCTTTACCACATATCTCGCTATATTCATCTTAACCCAGATGCATACACGGTGTGGCCATATTCGAGCTACAAAAACTACGAAGGCTCTAAAGTTTGTGCCTGGGTGAAGCCAGATAAGGTGATAGGACTTTTTGAAAGCAGGCAGGCCTACCTTGGTTTTGTAACAGAATATATCGATACTCACGAGGAACTACAGGCGCTGAAATGGCAGCTTGCCAACGACGTCGACCGAGAAGAAGTGTAGGTTACGGATGTGAAAGGTTAGACCTCGCACATCTATCTGTGCGAGGTCTAACCTTTCACATCTTCACATTGCGGGGTGGGGGTTATTTGGCGAGTTCGGCTTTGACCATTTCGGCGACTTGGCGGGGGGTCATTTCGGCCTTAACAATGTAGCGGCGGATGCCGAGAGTTTTGAGTTCGGGGGGAGCTTGTTCTTCGCCCGAATTGGTGAGGATTATAACGGGAATGTGCTTGCCCCAAGAAGTTTTGCGGAGTTTTTCGAGCATTTCGGAACCGTTCATTTCGGGCATCATGAGGTCGAGCAGAACAATATCGGGCTTCATGGATTCGATGAGTTTTAGGCCTAGTTTACCGTTGGCAGCAGTATCGACCTGGTAATCTTCGGCCTCGAACTTCATACGGTACATCATGCTAATAGCGGGATCATCTTCGACAATTGCAATTTTAGTCATAAGCATAGTATAGCCTGATCGCACGGGTCTGTCGAGATTTTGGTTACACAATACACATTCGCAACAAACAGTAAGATGATATTGCAGCTCATGCTGATATGTGAAAGGTTAGACCTCGCACAAACGCTATCGTGGTTTTAACACCTTAGAAACTAAAGAAAATGATGTGCGAGGTCTAACCTTTCACATTAGACGTATGTGATTAGTGGGGGAGGTTGAGGACTTCGCGAGTAATTTGGACGACCTGCGAGGGGGTGTAGTGGGCCTTGATGACGTAGCGGCTGACACCTAGGAAGCGAAGTGAGCTGGGGGCTTCATCGCGGCTGAGGTTGGTGAGAATGATAACGCGAATGCTGGCGCCCCATTCGGTGGCGCGGAGTTTGGCGAGCATTTCGTCGCCCGACATGCCTGGCATGCGCAGGTCTAGTAACACCACGGCGGGCTCGGCCTTTTTAATAACTTTTAGGCCGTCGCTGCCATTTGCAGCCGTGACCACACTAAAACCCTCGTGTTCAAACTTGGTTTTGTAGAGTTCTGATATAGACAGTTCATCTTCTATAATGGCAACTTTTACAGGGGTCATATGATGTTATAATAACACATTTTGAGCAAATGTGTTGTAAATAATCTAAATTTTTGCTATCATGCCACTGAACGAACTTTAGTAAACAAAGAACGCAGTGTAGCTTGGTGCCCCTTCGCACAAAGCCGCACTGCGTTTTTTGTTTTAATACGAATAAATTACTATTGACAAAAAAACAATTACAATATATAATATAAAGCTGTTCCACAAATCATATTGGCAAATCAATGAGCGAACTAAGTATATCGACACACTTCTATCAGCCACCTCAAATTCCTGAAGGGGAATTTACAGGTTCATCTCATGGGACATCTAAGGCCTCTGTTGTTGATGTGGAAAACCTACGACCACCCCAGCAACCAGAGGCGCTATGTTTTGCAACAGAAGACCCAATATTGATTCAAAAGGCTCAAATATTGACAGCGAACGAATATCTTCGAAGAGGGTTTATACAGCCGAATGAAGTCGGAGAAGATGGAGTTATTCTACCCGAACACGATCCGTACCGAAGCCATTCAACGTACTTTGTGAAAACCACACCTGATGGTAGCGAAGTTGTTGCAACGGTACGTGTTATTAAATATGATGCAAAAAAAGGGGATAAATCATTCCCTGTACTTGACCACAAAGACGAGCTAGATCCAGAGTATGTCGACAGACTACAAATTATTGGCGCCGAAAATCTACTAGAGGTATCTGCTTTAGCCAGGGATAAAAAGCTTGATAAAGATGGCACTGCAGCCATTGAGCTCTATAAAGAGATGATGCTAAATGCATGGGAGTCAGACGAAACAGGCAAAGGAACTCTTATAATGGCGTGTAACCCGGTTTTGTACGAAGGGTTCCGAATGCTTTTTGATGGTGCAATGAAGAGAATTGGTCCCGACCTGCCATATCCAGGTCAGGAGGCTATTCCAGCTATGTTAGAGCTTACAGACGGCTCTGTCAGAGTTGCGGATATTTCAAATGACCCCAATAATCCATTCAAAGCTTTACATAAAGCCGTCGTCAACTACTTTTTTACGGGAGTTGATGCTAAAAAAATCAATCCAAGAATAATGCAAGGTCTGTACGACAATGGATATACCGCACTTGCTCATAAAATGGAAGCAAACGAATGGCCTAATCTCGAACATGAAAAGGTTGTTTTGCAGAAGCGAATTAAAACAGCCGGCATACAAGGTAAGGTACTGGAAAAGTTAAAAAAATATAAACCAGAGATTATCGCAAACATTGCATTGGCAGTTTACACTGCTTTACGGACTGTAGGAGTTGCCCAAGGTGTCGACCCTTACTCTGACACAAACTGGGAATCGTTCCTTGCTGTCGAGCTAGGCACTCAAGTCCCTTATACTTGGGGGTTTAGCGACATTATAAGAGGTAGTATGCGAGACAACTATCCACGTAGCAGAAAAGCACTAGCGGCTACTGCAATCGGGAGTGCTTTTGTTGCACCATATGCATACCTCGCTGCAAACGGTGCGACGGAAAGTCTAGAAGGAGCGATGACGACGGGCACAATCTTAGGGGTTGGGGCGTATTTTTTGAGTAAAAACATTAAAAAGATACGTGATCGCAACAAATCTCAAAACCAACAATAATTCGTCTTAGTCATAAAATTTAAGGCACAAGCTGTATAATAACTTGTGTAAATGGATATTGCTTTACTAATCCTTATAATCGGTGTTTTATTCAACGTCTTCGTGGCGGGCCTAGTAAGCCTAAAGCGACAAGATTCTTCCGCTAGGGCGCTCGGCCTAGTCGCCGTAGGTTTAATTATCTGGGAGGTATCAAACCATCTTGCAGATACAGACGGCTCTCGTTCATTATTTTGGAATATGTTAACATTTCTCGGACCTATGCTTGTTGTGGTTCCTAGCTACTATTTTGTTAAATCTGTTAAAGAACAAGTTGTTTCGAAAAAAACCTCTTTATTCATTGCTAGCGGCACAATCTTAATAAGCCTGCTTTGTTTTACCCCGTTGGTAGTTAAGGGTGTTGTGCCGAGAATAGTAGAGAATTTAGGCGTAGGATACAACCCTGTCTATGGTAAGCTATACCCGCTTTATATTTTCTGGCTGTGTATCTTAATTATTCTTCATGTCATTAACATACTGCCCTCATCTAAAGAGGCCGATAAGCGGTTTGGTCAACAGATGCATCTTGTGCGTTTAGCTACCTTCGCAGCAGTGCTTATACCTACGATTACAAACCTTGTTTTGCCAAATATAATGAAAAACTCTTCGAGCTCAAAGTTTGTTCCTTTAATGAGTATCGTATATATGGGACCGCTATCAGTGGCCATTCTAAAACATAAAATGCTTGATATCAGGACCTTTGTTGTTCGTGCTGCAGCTTATACACTTACGACACTGATATTAGGTCTATCGTACATTGCTCCATTAATGTTCATCGTTATGAAAGTTATGGGATTTGATTTTCAGCCTGCAAAATTTGTAGTTTCCGTATTTCTTAGCTTAATCGTTGCAACAAATTACCAGCGCTTAAAGGGTTGGTTTGATCGAGTTTCAAGTAGGATGTTCTTCAGGGATGCTTATGAACCCGCGGAAATGATCACAGATTTAAACCGCCAACTGGTGGGCGTTATAGATATTAATCGTATGCTTAACTTAACTTCGGAAATACTTCATAATTACTTGAATCCAGAGTTTTGTTACTTTGTCTTGAGTCCGACGAACGAGTCAGGTTCTTACAGAATAGTCGCTAACAAAAACAAAAAAAATATTGACAGCGTTGATTTAGTTTTAAGGTTAGCTAGGTCACACTCTCACAAGAAAGTTATTTTTATTCAGCAGATTGATTCTCAGTCTAATCTAGCCAAAGAGATGTCCTCTCAAGATATACAAGCTTTATCTGAGTTGACCCCATCAAATGCAAAAGACCCTGTCGGCTATATGGTCATTGGCATACGAAAAAGCGGTAAGGCATATGACTTGACTGATTCACAAGTAATCGAGAGTGTGTCTAATACTTTAATTATTGCCATGCAAAATGCATTGCACTTTGAAGAGATACAGCAGTTTAACGCCACCTTGCAGGCGCAGGTCGAGGAGCAGACGCGCAAATATCGTATGGCGAACGAAAAGCTTAAAAAGCTCGACGAAACGAAAGACGAATTTATAAGTATGGCCAGTCATCAGTTGCGCACACCGCTGACCAGCGTAAAAGGGTACTTAAGTATGGTGCTGGAAGGCGATGTGGGCAAGCTAAACCCGCAGCAAGAGCAGTTGCTGAAGCAATCATTCTTAAGCAGTCAGCGCATGGTTAACCTTATAGCCGACCTCTTGAACCTTTCGCGCCTAAACACAGGCAAGTTTGTGATAGATGCCCAACCAACCGACCTCACCGCTGTGGTCGAGGCCGAACTGGCTCAGTTGCACGAATCGGCCAAGGCCAAAAACATAGAGCTCACCTATGTGCGCCCCGAAACGTTCCCCACCATTCAGCTAGACGAAAACAAAATACACCAGGTGGTGATGAACTTTATCGACAATGCCATTTACTACACCCCAGAGGGTGGGCAAATTACCGTAACGCTCGAGGAAACCAAAAGTTCGGTAGAGTTTAGGGTAAAAGACACAGGCATAGGTGTACCGCGGGCTTTGCAGCGCCATCTTTTTGTGAAGTTTTATCGGGCAGATAACGCAAGGCGTATGCGCCCCGATGGCACGGGCCTCGGGATATACATGGCTAAAAAAGTGGTGCTAGCCCAGGGCGGCAGCATAATATTTGAGAGTCAAGAAGGCAAGGGTAGCACCTTTGGGTTCAGGTTTGGCAAAAAGAGCCACGCGCTGGTTAAAGACGGCGCTGTGATAACCTAAACTACACATAACCATAAGCACTAAAAGCACGTAATTGTAGCGTTAGCAAAATGTGTATTAAAAGGCTTGACGTAACTTTACGTTTATGCTACAATTGTCATGAATCCAGAGTTTAAGAGGTGCCGCAAGGCGAGCCCGCTCGTGGAGGCTACAATCTAAAGGGAGCTAAGAGGTAGATTATGAGTAAAAGTATAGAAAGAATAGAAATGGCACCCGTGCCAGATCCTACAGTAGTACTAGTACCAACCGCTGTTATAGAGGGGCCGTACATTGGTCGTCACCGCGAGACCGCAGAAGTTACTGCGCTCGACATGGTTTCTTTTGCTGTACAAAACCCAGGTGCAGCCCTACATGTTGCTGCCGAAACAGTAGTAAGTAGCGTTAAAGAACGCTGGCGAGCTGTTAAGAGCTTTGCACGTGAGGCTCGAGGCTATTTAACACGTAAGGGTGTTGCGGCTTTTTTGGTCGGTCCACTGGCGCTAGGTGCTTGTGTGTCTGGAACAAGTGATCCACGACCAACTGACGCAAAAGTTACTACCTCTACCTCTACCTCTACCTCTACAGAAAAGCCATCTACAGCTAGCTTAACCACACCTGAAGACAACGGTGCGGTGGCAGGCAAAGACAAGAATACTAAGGTTGCTACTCCCAGTACTACTATTGCAATTGGCCAGTGTGCTGCTT
>JBATSO010000001.1:0-6628 GCA_049293335.1 Saccharimonadales bacterium (SeqCode) | reverse complement strand
GCTTTTTTATCAAAAATGGGGGTGTCGACTTGGCCCGTAAACATGCCATCTTTTTGCAAAAGTTTTGCGCCGATGGCGGCGTGGAATCCGTGGTATTGTGCCACTTTTTCGACTATTTCATGCTGAGAACCACTGATCGCAAAAAGCACATACCCCTGCTCTTTCAAGGAACGCACTAGGTCGCGGGTGTAGGTGAATGTTTGGTCTTTAAACTCTTCGTACACTTCGTGTACGATAACCGCGTAATCGTCGGGGTGAATGGTGGTTAGGGCCTGCAAATAGGCCTCAACCAGCACCGTTTCGTACGCGCTAAAACCTTCGTTGGTGTTGCGGTTTTTCCAGGCCATGCGTGCGTGGTGAATACGGTCGTGGGTGCGGCGTAGTATGTGGCCTTTTTTGCCGAGGGCGTGCACAATGGCATGAAACAGTTGCCAGCGAATGAGTGTGCCATCTATATCAAAGACGGCAAATGGTTGGCTCATAAAGCTGCTACCTCCTCAATACGTTTATATATAACTTGTTCACGGTGGTTAAAATGAAACTGCGTACGTAGCTTTTTACCTGCTAGTACCAGAGGCAGCCATTCGATGTCGTCGGACCACATAGCTTCGTAGGGTACTAAGTTTTGAGTAAACCATTTGGGTGCCATTTCTTCGGTTTCGGCTGGCTCGCCTTGCCAGTCGTGCACCAGGTAGGTGTAGGTAAACTGGTGCCACGGTTGTGCGGTGTCTGCGTCTAGCAAAAAGTCATGGTAAGCCACGCGTTCGTATACGGTGGGTGTAACAGTTAGTTCTTCTTGGCATTCGCGGACCATAGCGACTTCAAGGCTTTCGCTAGGTTCGACTTTGCCGCCTGCCCCGTTCCATTTGCCCATGCCAAAGCCGCGTTTTTTGCGGGCAAGCAGCAGCTCGTTACCGCGTAATAAAAAAGCAACCGTGCAGGTTTGATCTTTCATGTTAGTATGGCTCGAGCTTCTTGTAAGCACCCTTGCGCTGCGTGTATGGCCTCATTGGCGTCTGGCATGGTACCACGGCGAATAGCTAGGTCTGCGCGCTGCACGGCATTTTGTAGGTCGCCATCTTGGTCGAAAATCCAGGCATGGTTAGAACTATTTTGGGCAAGCGACCATTCTAAACTGCTTACAGCTTCCTGAATTCTGGCTTGCTTTTGAGGATGGTCCGCAGAAAAACGTGTTTCGAAGCGTTCTCGCCAGGTTTCGGCCTCTGCAACCACTGTAAAAACTCGGAGCGTGCCAAAGCCAAGCTGCCGAAAACCATCGATTGAACTGGCAAAAATATCACCTAGGTTATAGCGGTGCGGGTAGCCATTGACCTCGCTGCCGTAGACCAGCAGATTAAATGGGTTAATGTTGTACTGAAGCAGTTCGCCGCTGGCGATGCGGTCCAAGATGGGCCGTAAGCCTTTGTCGGTGTATTCGTAGTAATAGTAGCGGTTTAGGTCGTCATCGGCGCGAGGCGGGCGGGTAACGAAGTTTCGGGATTTGCCGTACACACTTGAGTCAAGTGCCACCAGGCCATCCATAAGGGTTGTTTTGCCCATGCAGGTTGCCCCGACAAAACAGGTAAAGTCAACGCCTGCTAGTTTATCTAGTACAGCCGCACTGGGTTTATATGTAGATTGTCTTTGCAGTAATTGTTGCAGCGTTGCCTTGGTAGCCTCAGAAATCATACTGTACAGTATACAGGCTTTACCACCATTGGCCGAAGTACCTTAACGACATGTTCGCACCAGTATGCCACGCAAATAACTTCACTCTGCCCCAGCCAACGCCGCACTTACTTACCCACCCTATCGCTCACGCTGTCACGCCCTCAAAATAAACCGTACGGCCGTACGGTTTATTTTGAGGTGTGAGCGCTGACCCAAAAAGTACTACTTTGTAAGGTTGTAAACGCTGAGGGCAATTTTTTTACAGATTTATTTTTGTGAAGCAGACAGGTCGATGTAATTTGTGTCTAGAGAAAATTACAGGCGCATACAGGTTGTTTGTTACGTTTGTGTCGGTAGTACTTTCCAAGCAGATGCACCCTACACTAAGTCAAGGTAGCGGTCTGGGTTTCGCCAGCAGTCATCATGGTCGCCGCTCATAAACACAAGTTCTTGCGTGGGTAGGACTTTGGGGTTGTACCACGAACGGTCATCGCCTTGCGTGATTATTGCCTTACCTGCGAATCTGCTTGGTCGATAGTTAACCTGTTTTATACGTATATACATGCGGATGGCAGTTGGCATGCGCACTATGAAATAAAAAATATTCCAAGATGTTTTCCATATGTAATACACCGTTTGTCCATTGCCTAAAACATGCACGAGATCGTACCAAATATGTCGCAGGACGTTATCGGCTACGGTGCGACCAGTATAAAACGAGGCGTCAATAATAAGGTAGGTTTGCCCATTTTTGGGGAGTGGCAGTAACAAATGGGCGCCTGAGTGCGCTACGACTAGGCTAGCGTTTTGGGGTGTTTTCACGAGTTTGTAGTTGCGGTCACGCAGCGCCTGGCGCATGCGCTTTCCATGGCGAGGTCCTTCCATAAAACCGTATGCAATATAGGCGGTTTTGCGATGCATGTTATGTGGTTTCGGTTAGATGTTTGTAAATAAGTCGTTCGGCGGTAGTGGTTTCGTGCTCGCGGCGATGACCGCTGAGCACCCACGTGAGGTGCGCGTTTGGGATGGACTTGCTGAGCTCATAGGCAGTTTGAGGTGGGCATATCATGTCGTAGCGGCCTTGCACGATATATACAGGCATAGTGAGTTTGTGAGCGTTTTTTAGGATGAAGCGGTCGGGTAGAAAGCAGCGTTTGGCAAGGTAGCGCATTTCTATGATCATGCTGGATGGGTCAAAGTCCTCGGGTTTAATGGGCATAAAAGTGTCGTTAAGCGACATTGCAGCCGCGGCGAGTTCGGTGTAAGCGTGAGCGGACTTTGCGGCCAGTACTTCATTGCTGCCCGTGGCATTTGCAAAGTGGTAGGCGCTGGGGTCGTCGCGGTAGGCTTCTGGAGTCGCGGCTAAATAGCGCTCCCAGGCCTCTGGAAAATGAGTCTTAAACAAGCCTTTGTCGAGCCAGTCAATCTCGGCTTGCGAGCCGGTAAAAATACCCCCAATCATCAGTGCTTTCACGCGGCGCGGTTCAGATAGCGCATAGTACAGCGCTAAACAGCTTCCCCACGAGTTGCCTGTAAGAATAAAGCTATCTATACCCAGGTAGTCAGCAATTTTGGTAATATCAGCCGCAAGCTCTTGGGTGTTGTTGTGGTGCCAGCGGCCCGTTGGTAGGCTTTTGCCACTCCCCCGTTGGTCAAAGAAAATAACGCGCTGGGTGGTTGGGTCAAATGGCAGTTTGTGTTTATCTTTGCAGCCACCGCCCGGCCCACCGTGCAGGAAAATAATGGGGTTTTTTGCCTTTTTATTACCCCAGTCTTGGATGTATAGCTGGTGTTTGTGACCGACATCGAGCAGGTGTTCGGCGATGGTGTGGGTGTCGGGGTTCATAGGTAGTATTATATCATTTTGCAGGGAGCAGAAAAACATGTAGCAGAAATTTGGCAGGCGGCGTTTGTCACAGCCTGCCTCTGTCTGCGACATGACACCTGCCAAATTTCTGCTACATGCTACTTGTTTTTTGCCAAATCTCGTCTGGGAGGACTATTTTTTCTCTGTTGGCTTCGTCTCGTTGGGTTTCCAGTCGCCGCCATTGATGCGGTTTTTGGGTGAACCGGCGTGCCAATGATCTGGGTCGGTTGACTGGATTTCGTCCCACATACGCCTTGCGGTTTTAGTGTAGAGTTTGGTGTCGGCTACTAAGCGGCGGTTGAACTGCCAGGTTTTACGAAGGGCGTTGCCCTGCATGGCTTGTTCGCACAACTCCATATCGACGTCTAGATTATCGGCGTCTTTGACAATTTTGGCCTCTATGCATTCGCGCTTTTCGTATTCTTCCAGCAGGGCAAGAAACTCCTCGCCCACGCTTGTTTGGTCCATCATGTCTTGGGCAGCAGCGGTTTCATCGCGCGTGACATACTGGCGCGATAAATAGTCGACATCTCCCGTGCGGCTTTCTGCTATGTCGTGTACCAGGGCCATTTTAACGAGTTTACCAGTGTCGATTTTGCCGCCTTCGCGCGCGGCAATTACCAGCGCAATCCAAGCTACCCGAAAATGGTGGTCGGCTAGGTTGGCAAAGTTTTGGCTATGAAACCGCCGCCACTGCCGGTCGATGAGCCGAATGGCCCCAAGTTCATATAAAAAGTCTACATCTCTATTCATAGGCTAGGCGGTCAACTGAGCGGTTTCGAGTTTTGTAATACGTTGTTCGTGGTTGTCAAACTGCGCTCCTGTAGCATCAGCAATAGTGTTAACGACAAGCTCTAGGTCATCGACCTTGTGTTCTACGCGCTGGATAGCTTCTTTTACTTCAACAAGCTCTGCTCGTAATTCTTCTGTCTGGCCAGAAATTTGGTGAGAAACTTCATGACGTACTGTTGTGGCTATAAACTGTTTGAGATCATCAATTTGGTCGTTGGTCATAGTGCAGTAATTGTACCGCTTTCATGTTGCCGCGGCTAGTGTAGAATGAGCTACACTTCGATGCTCACGGGGCAATGATCGCTGCCCATGACATCTGGGTGAATCTGTGGGTTCTTTACTTTTGGTGCAATAGCGCGGCTGGCTAGCCAGTAGTCTATGCGCCAGCCAACGTTGCGGGCGCGGGCATTTGCCCAGTGCGTCCACCAACTGTAGGCTTCGGTTTTGTCTGGGTAAGCGGTGCGAAAGGTGTCGACAAATCCAGCGTCTATGAAAGCTTGAAAGCCAGCGCGTTCTTCGTTGGTAAAGCCGTGCTTGCCAACGTTGGGTTTGGGGTTTGCCAGGTCAATTTCGGCATGGGCAACATTGAGGTCACCACAAAACAAGACGGGCTTGGTTTGTTCAAGCTGCTGCATGTAGGCCAAAAAGGCCTTATCCCAGTGCTCATGGCGGAGGCTCAAACGGCTTAAATCGCCCTTACTGTTTGGCGTGTAGACGGTGACCACCCAAAAGTCGTTAAACTCGGCGGCTATGACCCTGCCCTCGGCATTCGGGTCGCCGTAGGTGTCACCTGTTACAGAAAATTGTTCAATAATTTCGTCTGGGAAACCATTTATGTATCTGTTAGCTTTTACCTTGGATAAAATTGCGGTACCGCTATAGCCCTTTTTGACGGCGCTAAAAAAATGTTCGTGATACTGCGGAAAGTCTACCTCCACCTGGTCGCGGCTAGCTTTCGTTTCTTGCAGGCATAAAATATCTGGGTCGTGTTCGTCGATAAATTTTTGCAACAGCCCCTTGTTGAGCACGGCGCGAATGCCATTTACGTTCCAACTATACAGTTTCATAACCTACGCCTTGATCTCAAGCAATGTAACGCGTTTATCTAGCTTTTGTAGGTCTCGGTTTGTGTCGATGACGGCGGCTTTAATAATTCTATTATCAGACTGAAGTTCGGTAACGGCTGATTCTATGGCGGGAATTCTAGAAGTTTGATTTGCAATGACACCTACTGATTCGAGCAGACTATCGAAACGATCACGGTCATCTTCTGCCAGGGCTTCGACAGCGTCAAGTCGCTTAACAATTTGAACCTGCCCCTCCTCTAACGAAGCAACCGAACCCTGCAACGCTTTCACCGAACCTTGCAGAACCTTTTGCCCATGCTCAAGATCTTTAAATGAATGTTGTAATTCGGCTTGTCCCTCCTCTAACGAAGCCACCGAACCCTGCAAAGCTTTCACCGAACCTTGCAGCTCAACCTGCCCCTTCTCTAACGAAGCAACCGAACCCTGCAAAGCTTTCACCGAAAGTTGCAATGTTCCGACTGAATCTTGTAGTTCGGTCTGCCCTTCCTCAAGAGAAGTGAGTTTAGTAAGGATTTGTTGTGCGATATCATCTGGCATAATCCCAGTATTATACGCTGTATATGTAGGCAAGAACAAGCTCAAGGTGGCACTTTGCACTGCACGAGCCTTGACTATTGTCTCTTATAAAAGCTATGCTTCAGAGTATGTATAAACGAATTTTACTTAAACTATCAGGCGAACAATTACAAGGTGACAAAGAAGGCGGCTTCGACGCCGAGCGAGCCAAATGGATCGCAGAACAAATTAAACCCGCGGTCGAGGCAGGCACACAAGTAGCGATAATCGTTGGTGGTGGCAATTATGCCCGCGGCGCCCAGATGATGGGCAACGGGATTGTAGACGTTACGGCACACAACGCAGGCATGCTGGCGACCATTATAAACGCGATTACAGTGGCAGATGTGTTTAACGCTTCGGGTCTGGAAACTCGCGCACTCAGCAATATTGAGGTAAACCAGTTTATCGACTCGTACACCTTTCGCCGCGCTATTAGTCACCTCGAAAAAAACCGCGTGGTGATTATTGGCGGCGGTACCGGCCGACCATTTGTTACGACCGACACAGCCGCAGTGAACTTAGCGCTCGAACTAAAATGCGACGCCATTATTAAGACTACCAAAGTTGACGGCGTGTACAACAAAGACCCCATGAGGTTCCCCGACGCCGTAAAGTTCGACACACTCACCTACGATGATGCGCTGGCTAACGA